>JAGHSR010000146.1 GCA_018065765.1 Candidatus Colicola coprequi | reverse complement strand
GTATATCTTGCCATAATTTGAAATTTAAATTTTTAAAATTGTTAATTGTTAATTATACGCGACGACGTTTTGGAGGACGGCAACCGTTGTGAGGCATTGGAGTAACATCCACGATTTCAGTTACTTCTACACCAGCAGCAACGCAAGCACGAATAGCGCTTTCACGTCCTTGTCCAGGACCTTTGACGTATGCTTTAACTTTTCTCAATCCAAGGCCAAAAGCGACCTTGCAGCAATCTGCAGCTGCCATTTGGGCAGCATAGGGAGTATTTTTCTTTGAGCCACGGAAGCCCTGCTTACCAGCGGAAGACCAAGAGATAACTTGACCGTCGCCGTTAGCCACTGTAACAATAACATTGTTGAAAGAAGACATTACGTGAAGTTGACCAACACCGTCAATCTTAACAACGCGCTTCTTAGCTGCAACTGTTTTCTTTGCCATAATTCGTTAGATAGATTATGGACTGCTATTGCTTTACGAACATAGAGCAAAAACAAGTCCGGGTTGATTATTACTTCGTTGCTTTCTTCTTGTTTGCAACAGTTTTCTTTTTACCTCTACGCGTACGAGCGTTGTTCTTCGTTGACTGTCCACGAACGGGCAAGCCGAGACGATGACGAACACCACGGTAACAACCGATATCCATCAAACGTTTGATGTTGAGTTGAGTCTCACTACGGAGATCACCTTCTACTTTGTACTTAGTACCGATGATCTCACGAATCTTAGCTGCTTGGTCATCCGTCCAATCCTGTACCTTGATGCTTGGGTCAACGCCTGCTTCTGCCAGAATCTTCTTTGCGCTTGAACGACCTAATCCGTAGATGTAAGTCAATCCGACTTCACCGCACTTGTTTTGCGGCAGATCTACACCGACAATTCTTATAGCCATAATTATTTACTTTGGGATTTTTGTTTTTTTATTTCCAAAATTAAAGGTGCTTTATCCCTGACGCATCTTCATTTTGGGTTCTTTTTTGTTAATTACATAAAGCTTACCTTTGCGACGTACAATTTTGCAGTCAGCATTGCGCTTTTTGATAGATGCTCTAACTTTCATAAAAATAGAGTTTTAGAGTTGTTTATTTATAACGGAACGAAATACGTCCGCGAGTTAAGTCATAAGGACTCATTTCTACTTTCACGCGATCACCAGGGAGTATTCGGATATAGTGCATACGCATCTTACCGGAGATAGTAGCGATGATAACATGACCACTTTCGAGTTGCACCTTGAACATAGCATTGGATAATGCCTCGGTGATGGTGCCATCAACTTCTATTGCATCTTGTTTTGCCATAGCTTAAATGAATCGGTCGCCTAAGACCTCTTGAATATAGTCGAATGTTGATAATATATCAGCTTTGCCATTTCTGACACAAACGCTGAGTTCATAGTGAGCTGCGGGTTTGCGGTCAATCGTACGTGCAGTCCATCCATCATCCTCAATGAGGATATTTCGACGTCCCATTAGAATCATCGGTTCAATAGCCAACGTCATTCCGGACTTAAGTACGATACCATTGCCACGTCGCCCATAATTGCACACTTCAGGATCTTCGTGCATCTCCCGTCCTATACCATGGCCAACATATTCTTTGCATACAGAATAGCCGGCTTTTTCAGCATGACTTTGGATAGCGAATCCCACATCTCCAAGTCGGTGTCCTGTTACTGCTTGTTCTATTCCGAGATAGAGGCACTCTTTGGTGGTTTTCATCAGTTGCAAAATCTCCGGTTTCACTTCTCCAACTGGAAAAGTATATGCAGAGTCTGCATGAAATCCATTGAGCAATACACATCCATCCACTGAAATAATATCGCCGTCACGAAGGATCACATCCTTGGAAGGAATGCCGTGTACCACTTGCTCATTCACGGACGTGCAGAGTGTACAAGGATAACCCTCGTATCCCAAGCATGAAGGAATGCCTCCGTGGTCACAGATGAAATCATGTGCAATTTTATCAAGTTGGGCAGTCGTCACTCCCGGAGCAATGGCTTTGGCTACTTCGCCATAAGCCATGCCCAAGAGTTGATTGCTCTGTCGCATCAATTCGACTTCTTCATCAGTCTTTAGATAGACCATTTTATTAATTGAGAATTAAAATGAAAGAATTCAGAATTAATAAGCCATAGCACCTGAACGGCCTTTGATACGCATACCGCCCTCAAAGAAACCATCGTAGTGACGCATTAAGAGATGAGACTCGATTTGTTGCAGCGTATCGAGGATAACACCTACCATAATGAGCAGACTGGTTCCGCCGAAGAATTGTGCAAATCCTTGGCTAACGCCAAACAGACGTGCAAAAGCGGGCAGAATGGCAATCACTGCAAGCAAGATACTGCCTGGCAGAGTGATGCGGCTCATAATAGTATCAATATACTCTGCGGTTTTCTTACCGGGTTTTACACCAGGAATGAAACCATTATTGAGTTTCAAGTTCTCAGCCATCTGAACAGGGTTGATGATGATGGCAGTATAGAAATACGTGAAAGCAATAATAAGCAGAGCAAATACGAAGTTATACCAGAAACCGTTGTTGTCCATAAAAGCGCGAACGAACCAATTCGAACCATCGGCACGGAAACCAACGATAGCGATAGGAATAAACATGATGGCTTGTGCAAAAATGATAGGCATTACGTTAGCAGCGTTCACTTTGAGAGGAATATACTGACGAACACCACCATATTGCTTATTACCAACAACGCGCTTAGCATATTGAACAGGAAGTTTGCGTGTACCTTGCACAAGCAGGATAGCAAATGCAAACACGAGGAGCAAAATAACGACCTCCAAAAGGAAGACAATCAGTCCACCACCAGCATCGTTGAGACGGCTACCAAACTCTTGTACAATAGAGCCGGGGAAACGAGCAATGATACCGATAAGAATGATGAAAGAAATACCATTTCCTACACCACGGTCGGTAATACGTTCACCCAACCACATGACGAACATGGAGCCGGCGCACAGAATGATGGTAGAAGAGATTGTGAACCAGTTAAGACCGATAGCCAACGGTTGACCTGCTTGTGCCATTTGGACACTGAGGTTCACAAGGTAACTAGGACCTTGGAACAACAAGATAGCAACAGTCAGATAGCGTGTAATCTGGTTCATTTTCTGACGGCCGGACTCACCCTCTTTCTGCATCTTTTGGAAGTAAGGCACTGCAATAGTGAGCAGTTGGATTACGATAGATGCCGAGATGTAAGGCATAATACCCAAGGCAAATACGGATGCATTAGAGAATGCACCACCGGAGAACATATCCAGAAGAGCCATCAGACCGCCTGCCGTCTGATTGTGGAGAGCAGAAAGGGCCGTTGGATCAATACCTGGCAGAACTACAAACGAACCGAAACGATAGATGAGTACGAACAATAACGTCGTAAGCAAACGTGTACGGAGGTCTTCGATCTTCCAGATATTCTTACATGTTTCAATAAACTTCATACGAATGATTTTTAGATTTTTTCGATAATTCCACCAGCTGCAGTGATAGCTGCTTCAGCAGACTTGCTGAAAGCGTTGGCTTTAACTGTGAGCTTAGCGGTTAGAGTGCCATTACCAAGGATTTTCACCAGCACGTTCTTGTTAATAAAACCAGCCTCGTGGAGCTCGATTAAACCGATTTCCGTAAGACCTTTTTTATCAGCGAGTTGTTGAAGCATATTGAGGTTGATAGCCTTATACTCAACATGGTTGATGTTCTTAAATCCAAATTTAGGCAAACGGCGTTGCATAGGCATTTGACCGCCTTCAAAACCGATTTTCTTAGAGTAACCAGAACGCTGTTTAGCACCGTTCATACCGCGAGCAGAAGTACCTCCTAAGCCAGAGCCGGCACCACGACCGACGCGCTTAGCGGTCTTAACTGAACCTGCAGCAGGAGTTAAATTATTTAATTCCATAATGCTTTACGTTTTTTAGAAATTAATCAATAACTTTTACCAAGTGTTTAACTTTCTCCACCATACCGAGGATAGAAGGAGTAGCTTCGTGCTCAACGATGGCGTTCATTTTGTGCAGACCAAGAGCTTCCATGGTTTGTTTTTGTACTTTTTGGCACTTGATAGTGCTGCGTACTTTCTGAATTTTAATAGTTGCCATAATCCTAAATGAATTTATCCGTTAAACACTACATCGAGGCTAACGCCACGATTTTGAGCTACAGTACGAGCATCGCGCAGCTCCGAGAGAGCAGCGATGGTTGCCTTAACCAAGTTATGAGGATTGGAGCTACCCTTAGCCTTTGCCAAAATATCGGTTACACCGGCACTTTCCAGTACAGCACGCATAGCACCACCGGCCTTGACACCGGTACCGTGAGTAGCAGGCTCCAAATAAACGCGAGCACCGCCAAACTTAGCATACTGTTCATGAGGAATAGTTCCTTTTAAAACAGGTACTTGAATGAGGTTCTTTTTAGCAGCTTCGGTACCCTTTTGGATAGCGGCTTGAACTTCACCGGCTTTACCGAGTCCCCAACCTACAATACCATTCTCATTCCCAACAACAACGATGGCTGCGAATGTCATTGTACGTCCACCTTTCGTAACTTTGGTTACGCGGTTAACAGCGACAAGGCGCTCCTTGAGCTCCAGGTCTTGAGTTGTTTTTACACGATTCATATACAGTCTCCTTGTTTTTAGAATTTAAGACCAGCTTCGCGGGCTGCGTCTGCTAATGATTGAACACGACCATGATAGAGATAGCCATTACGGTCAAATACAACTTGCTGAACACCAGCAGCTTGAGCTGCAGCAGCAATCATTTTACCAACCTGTTTAGCCTTTTCCGTTTTAGTCATTTTATCTTTAACACCGAGTGAAGATGCACTTGCGAGAGTGACACCTTTTACATCGTCAATAATCTGAGCATAAATCTGGCAATTCGAACGGAATACGGTCAAACGGGGTTGCTCTGCGGTACCGGATACTTTGGTACGAATGGTAGCCTTAATTTTCAGTCTACGTGCAATTTTTTTATCCATAACTTATTCCTTTCTTAATTATTTACCAGCTGATTTACCAGCTTTACGACGAACAACTTCACCCAAGAACAGAATACCTTTACCTTTGTAAGGTTCAGGTTTGCGGAATGTACGAATCTTAGCGCAAATTTGGCCAAGTAGTTGTTTGTCAGCACATTCGAGCATAATGAGTGGGTCTTGGTTACGCTCAGTTTTGGTTTCCACTTTCACTTCCTTAGGGAGTTGCATAAAAATCGGGTGTGTATAACCAAGCGTAAAATTCAATGTGTTAGGAGTTTGAGCCATTTCAACACGGTAACCTACACCATGTAGTTGCAGGGTAGCCTTATAGCCTTCACTTACGCCAAATACCATATTGTGGATTAAAGCGCGGTAGAGACCATGTTTTGCACGACTTTCCTTCTCATCGTTAGGGCGAGATACATGGCAAACGCCATCTTCTACAGATACGGTGATTAATGGATCAACTTGTTGGGTGAGTTCACCCTTAGGACCTTTAACGGTCACGAGATTCTCCGGGCTAACTGTTACGGTTACGCCAGCAGGGATTGCGATAGGTAATTTACCAATTCTTGACATACTTGTTTCCTCCCTACATTAATAAACATAACAAATAACCTCGCCACCCAATTTTTGAACAGCTGCTTCCTTGTTGGTCATAACACCTTTGGAAGTGCTGAGGATAGCGATACCAAGTCCGTTGAGTACGCGTGGCATCTCACGATAACCTACATACTGACGAAGACCAGGGGTCGATACACGTTGTAAACTCTTGATGGCGTTAACTTTGTTAACCGGATCATACTTCAGGGCTACTTTGATAGTGCCTTGAGGTCCATCTTCCACGAATTTGTAGGAAAGGATATAACCTTTCTCAAACAAAATACGGGTGATCTCTTTCTTCAGATTCGAAGCAGGTACTTCCACGACGCGGTGACCAGCTTTGATTGCATTTCTCAGACGAGTGAGATAATCTGCGATTGGATCTGTCATTGTGTTTTGTTTTTTTAAAATTATCAGGACTTTCCTGACATTGTTTAATAATAATGAGTTAACTTACCGTAGTTTTCTGGAACTACCGAGAAACTCGGATGTTCCAGAACTTTCGGAATATTTCTACCATGAAGCTTTCTTCACTCCTGGGATGAGACCTTTGGAGGCCATCTCGCGGAATTGAATACGGCTCAGGCCGAATGCACGCATGTAACCTTTTGGACGACCCGTAATCTTGCAGCGGTTGTGCAGACGAACAGGGCTCGCATTTTTAGGAAGTGCTTGTAGACCTTCGTAATCGCCAGCTTTGAGGAGTTCAGCGCGTTTAGCAGCGTACTTAGCACACATTGCAGCGCGTTTAACTTCGCGGGCTTTCATACATTCTTTTGCCATAAATTCTTCTGTTATTAAAGGTTACTTCTTAAACGGCAAACCAAACTCACGAAGCAGGGCGAAACCTTCTTCGTCGGTATTAGCTGAGGTAACAAATGTGATGTTCATACCCAGCAGTTTGGTAATGTTGTCGATGTTGATTTCAGGGAAGATAATTTGCTCAGTGATACCGAGAGTATAGTTACCACGGCCATCCATCTTGTTAGCAATACCCTTAAAGTCACGGATACGTGGCAGAGCAACGCGAACAAGGCGCTCAAGGAACTCGTACATACGCTCACCACGCAGGGTAACGCGAACACCGATAGGCATTTTTTTACGAACCTTGAAGTTAGCAATATCTTTCTTAGAAACTGTAGCAACTGCTTTCTGACCAGCGATCATGGTCATTTCCTGTTGAGCCACGTCGATGATCTTTTTGTCAGCTACAGCTTCGCCAAGACCCTGGTTGAGGACGATTTTCTGGAGTTTTGGGCACTGCATAACGGTAGTGTAGTTGAACTCCTTCATCAAGATTGGAACGATACGCTCCTGATAATCTTGCTTAAGACTTGCTGTATTCATGCTTATAGTTCTTTACCTGATTTTTTACTTACGCGGACGAGTTTTCCATCTTTCTCCACACGACCTACGCGAACGGGTTTGCCGTCCTCTACAGGATTGAGATTAGAGATATGAATGGGACTCTCCTGTTTAACGATACCTCCTTGAGGATTCTTTGCATTGGGTTTGGTAGCCTTGCTAACCATATTGACACCCTCTACAATAGCGCGTTGTTTCTCCACGAGTACTTCCAGCACGCGACCGGTTTTACCCTTAGATGCACCTGCGTTTACGTAGACGATATCACCTTTCTTAATATGTAATTTTGCCATATTTGTAGAATTTTTAGTGATTAAAGCACTTCAGGTGCCAGAGAAATTATTTTCATGTTCGTTTGGCGAAGTTCACGAGCAACCGGACCAAAGATACGGCTACCACGGAGTTCACCGGTATTAGCGATCAGAACGCAAGCGTTGTCATCAAAGCGGATATAACTTCCATCAGCGCGGCGAACTTCCTTCTTGGTGCGAACCACAATAGCACGAGAAATCGTACCATCTTTGATTTCGGATGAAGGAATAACGCCCTTGATAGCTACTACCACTGTGTCACCCAGGCTAGCGTAACGTTTTTTGGTACCACCGAGTACACGGATAACCAATGCTTCTTTAGCGCCGCTATTATCAGCAACGACGAGTCTTGATTCTTGTTGTACCATATTACTTAGCCCTTTCTACAATTTGAGTTAAACGCCAACGAACAGTTTTGCTCAAAGGACGAGTTTCCATGATGCGAACGGTATCACCGATACCTGCCTCATTATTCTCATCGTGAGCATGGAACTTGCGAGTTTTATTTACAAACTTGCCATAGATAGGGTGTTTCTCTTTCCACTTAACGGCTACGACGATAGTCTTATCCATCTTGTTGGAAGTCACAACGCCCATACGCTCTTTTCTAAGATTTCTTTCCATTTCTGTCGAATTTTTACTTGGTTAATTCTCTTGCACGCAATTCAGTTGCGAGACGAGCGATTGTCTTACGAGCAACCTTAATCTGCAATGGATTGTCAAGAGGTGAAATGCTGTGATTGAGTTTCATACGAACGAGGTTCTCCTTTTCGGTAGCCAAACGCTCTTGAATCTCAGCGGTTGTTAATTCTTTTACTTCAGCAGTTTTCATAATAATCCTTATTAAACTAATTGGGTTGCGTCGTAATCACGTCTTACGACAAATTTAGTAACGATTGGAAGTTTCTGTGCTGCCAGGCGAAGAGCCTCTTTAGCTACTTCGTAAGGAACGCCATCGACCTCGAAAATAATACGGCCCGGTGCCAATGGAACCACGAATCCTTCGGGAGCACCTTTACCTTTACCCATACGGACATCCAATGGTTTCTTGGTAATAGGTTTATCCGGGAAAACGCGAATCCAAACTTGACCCTGACGTTGCATATAACGAGTTACGGCCACACGGGCTGCTTCGATTTGGCGACCTGTCAACCAGATTGTATCCAAACTCTTGATACCGAACGAACCAAATGCAAGTTCGTTACCGCGCTGCGCATTTCCTTTGATGCGACCCTTTTGTGAGCGGCGGAATTTCGTTTTCTTAGGTTGTAACATAACTGTAATCTACAATTTGGTTAAACATTATTGTTTTTTGTTTCTGCGGAAACCACCACGACGATCATCGCGACGCTCGCCACCACGGCGTTCTGCACCACGAGGACCTTCTTGTTTCTGGCTGAAGTTAGGAGCAAGATCTTTCTTACCATAAACTTCACCACGGCAAATCCAAACCTTGACACCCAGGATACCCACCTTAGTCAGTGCACCTACATGGCAATAGTCGATATCTGCACGCAGAGTATGCAGAGGAGTACGTCCCTCTTTGTACATCTCAGAGCGAGCGATTTCAGCACCATTCAGACGGCCACTGATTTGAATTTTGATACCTTCAGCGCCCATACGCATGGTAGAAGCAATAGCCTGCTTAACAGCACGACGATATGCAATCTTGCCTTCCAGTTGTTTAGCAACTTTCTGTGCAACGATGGTAGCATCAAGTTCAGGACGTTTAACTTCAAAGATGTTGATTTGAACATCTTGTTTGGTGATTTTCTTCAGTTCCTCTTTCAATTTGTCAACCTCTTGTCCGCCCTTACCGATAATATAACCGGGGCGAGCAGTGCAGACAGTTACAGTCACAAGTTTCAGAGT
>JAGHSR010000048.1 GCA_018065765.1 Candidatus Colicola coprequi | reverse complement strand
ATTTACTATTATGAAAAAACTATTTTATTGCCTAATGGCTATTGCGACCCTCGCTATGGTCGGATGCAACAATGAAACAGATCCAAAAGAGAAAGGAGCAGTCGCAACCATCACTGTAACTGAGACGACTGACATCGCGATGAGTGTTGAAGTATCGATTACTGACACGACCGCTTACTACTATTGCGGTATTATTCCTACAGCTACTGTTGCTACCTTCACCGAAGATTCACTAATGGTAGCCGCTACCGCTCAAATCACCCAATATCTCGGTCAGTACACCGCTGACTATTTGGTACAGAAGGGCGTTTTGTTCCAAGGCAACAAGGAGCTCAAAGCATCATCCCTCACTCCTGCAACAGAGTATAACGTACTCGTCATTACCTACGATGTAACAGCCAAGGCTCCTATTGCATTGTTCAAGGCTACTGCAACGACCAAAGCAGCCATTAATCACTTCCAGTGCACCTATGACTCCGCTGCATATGAGACACAGCAGGACGGTTCTGTCGCTCCTATCATATATTTCACCATCACTCCGGATGATGAAAAGATGTATTACTTGCCTGTTTTCACGATGAAGTCTGCTATTACACCCGATGCTGCAACATACTTCAAGAGTTATCTGAGTTATATGTCGCAAAAGGGACAACTCGGTCAGTTAGTCAAGATGGGTAAGAAATCTGTCAAAGTTAACTACGGTGACACCGATTTTACTACAGACAATAATGTTAGTGTAGTTATAGCAGGTCTTAACTCACAGACTGCCCAACCTATGACCGGTGTTCAGCAATTTGACTTCACGGTTACATTGCCAGCTAAGAAAGCCATGCCTGCTCGCTGCGCTGTGGAAGCAAAGGTGGCTGACAAGATAGAGGTTCCTTTTGGCATCCAGATGGTAGCCCTCTAAGAATAGTGGAAGCTCTAGAACCTAAAAAAGTGTCCTTTGGGGCACTTTTTTTTGTGGGTATGAAAAAAAGTTTGTACCTTTGCAGCGTGAAATAAGTCCACACTCTTAGGTATTCACAACAATATGTTGTTAACCATCACCATTGCGGCTTTAGCACATCGGTAGTGCATCAGCTTCCCAAGCTGAGGAGGCGGGTCCGACTCCCGTAAGCCGCACAAAAATTTGATATCCAACATCACAATTGATACACCGATGCGGTTGGCAGTAGTTTTGATAGAGATGTATCAAAGCCTGCGTATCAGCAGCCGATTGAACACGCTGTCCTAAAGTTTTCCATTGGCGAATTATGCGGTTGTCTTCCGCAGGAATCTCCTCCATAAGTTGCACAATTTGCTCTATTCTATTTAGGTCATTCTGCACCTTGGCGTGGGCATACATATAAGGCAAAATCGTATTGATAAGTAGGATATGTATAGAACTTGTGCCCAATGGAATGGGCGGAGCCACTTGTGTGGAGATGTCAATAGGGTCGCTACGAAGAGTGAGCAACTGTTCCAAATCGTCTATCCGATTGCACGCCATAGCTTTACTAAATAAGAACTCCGACTGATATAGGAGTTGAGCGAATTGACGAATGCGGACGGTAGGAAAATTCTGTGGGCGTATTCGCGCAAACTTCCACGTGGCAGCATCTACAGGAGTAAGGGAGAATTTCTTTTGTAGAAACAAATACTCACGAAGCAGTTGTTGCTGCTCTTGTGTAGTGGCAGTTTCGGCACTTAGCAACCCACTCTGTCCAAGCAAGATGGCAGTGAGTTGGAATAAACTATTATGATGTTTTTGCAGACAAGTGAGAGGTGTTTTAATAGCCAATTGCTCAAATGGGATTCCATTGACATGAAATCCAAAATTGTGAGCTAAAGAGATATAAAATGCTTGCGCCCAATTATTGTGAGTAATCGCAAGCAAGCGACGAATAGCAGCATCTTTACATTCCAAACGATGGTGCAATAGTACCCGCTTCCAGCCTTCGGTGATAAGTTGGGGATTGTGTAATAACTGTTGTCCGCATGGGTGAATAGCCAACGCGGAGTCCATACGTTGCGCATCCTCAATCATCAAAGAGAGATAATCCTGCTGCACAGTGTATTGCAATTCACATTGCACAATGGCCTCTCCTTGAGTGTTAAAGACTTGTTTATCCGCCTCACGTACAACATGCAAAATCACGCTATCATAAGCAGGGTCAAGATGGTGATGGTGCTTGTACCAATCGGACGCCTTGACATGAATTTCAACGTTTCCAACCCACTCTACTCCATCCACACGAAGATGGACATTGGTAAAATCAGGTCCTGCATCGATATTGTGCTGACCAAGGCTAATAATCTCAATAGGAAGCCCATTGGTAGTGGTTTGCTTGCTTGACAAAAACAATCCTTTCTGCCATATATAATGCAACAATATTTCCGGCATGAGCAAGAAATGCGAAGGAAATTAACCTATAGGTATGTTCTATAAAGATTCCCTTAAAGCGTCTTAGCCACTTCGATGGTCTCAAAGGTCTCAATGAGGTCACCCTCAACGATGTCATTGAAAGACTTGATACTCAAGCCACACTCCTGATTAAGACCAATCTCTTTGATATCGTCCTTGCCATGTTTGAGACTGGAGAGTTCACCCGTATGAATAACAATACCATCGCGTATGACACGACATTTATTGCTACGTTTAGCTTTACCTTCACGCACGATACAACCGGCAATCGTTCCGACTTTGGAGATATGGAAAGTCTGTAATATTTCAAGAGTAGCAGTAACTTCCTCTTTGATATCGGGCGATAGCATACCTGCCATAGCGGATTTGAGTTCTTCAATAGCGTCGTAAATGATGCTATAGATATGGATATCCACTTCCTGCTCATCTGCCATCTTGCGGGCAGTAGAAGTAGGACGCACATTGAATCCGACAATGACGGCATTAGATGCAGCAGCCAGCAGTACATCGCTGTCGGAGATTGCCCCCACAGCACCGTGAATGACATTGACTTGGATATTCTCTGTAGAAAGTTTGATGAGCGAATCGGTCAGTGCTTCGACAGAGCCGTCCACATCGCCCTTGATAATAATATTGAGTTCCTTGAAATCACCAATAGCCAGACGACGACCTATCTCGTCCAGACCTATGTGTTTCTTGGTACGGATAGATTGTTCACGTTGTAGTTGTTCGCGTTTGTTAGCCAATTCGCGAGCCTCCTGCTCTGTAGGCAGAACATTAAATTCGTCACCGGCCTGCGGAGCACCATTGAGACCTAAGATAAGACACGGTTCCCCCGGAAGAGCTTGTTGAATGCGCACTCCACGCTCGTTGAACATAGCCTTAATCTTACCATGATAAGTTCCTGCCAGCACAATATCGCCCATGTGTAACGTGCCGTCAGAAACAAGCACGGTAGCCACATAGCCACGTCCCTTATCCAGCGATGACTCGATGATAGAGCCTTTGGCACGACGTTTCGGGTTTGCTTTGAGTTCGAGCAGATCGGCCTCCAGAAGTACTTTCTCCAGCAATTCATAGACACCGGTACCCTTCTTAGCAGAAATATCTTGCGACTGATACTTGCCCCCCCAGTCCTCAACGAGGATATTCATATTGGAGAGTTGCTCCTTAATCTTATCCGGATTAGCACCGGGTTTATCGCACTTATTGATAGCAAAAATCATAGGTACACCAGCAGCTTGGGCATGGTTGATAGCCTCGATGGTTTGCGGCATGACGGCATCGTCAGCAGCCACAATAATGATAGCTATATCCGTCACCTTGGCCCCACGGGCACGCATAGCAGTGAACGCCTCGTGTCCGGGAGTATCCAAGAAAGTAATATGACGCCCATTCTTGAGTTGCACATTATAAGCACCGATGTGCTGGGTGATACCACCTGCTTCACCGGCAATGACGTTCGCGTTACGGATGTGGTCTAATAGGGATGTTTTACCATGATCAACGTGTCCCATGACAGTAA
>JAGHSR010000060.1 GCA_018065765.1 Candidatus Colicola coprequi | reverse complement strand
ATCATCACCTTATCATCACCTTATCTTCACCTTATCTTCACCTTTGAAAAATATACTACCCATTAAGTCACAGCGGACTTGCACGGAGATATATCTTTCTTTTCATTCATAGTACACAATGCACAATTATTTTTTATCATTAACCGCTTGCGGCGCATCATTATCATCATTTGATTATGTTATAATTTCAGTATTGTAGAGAAAAAAGGCTTTTTATCGTAAAAAAATCACAAAATGGCATAATTTTTGAAATTTATTTTCATATTTGGAAATTTATTTGTATCTTTGCAACCGATATTCAAATATACACATCTATGCGAGTGATAGCCAAAAGTACGTTAGTTAACTACTACACCCAAAATCCACAAGCAAAAACGGCTTTGGAAGATTGGTATCAAAAAACTATTGATGCCCAATGGACTTGTTTTGACGATATACGCAAAACATTTAATACTGTTTCAATAGTTGGAAACAAACATTACGTTTTCAACATCAAAGGAAATGACTACAGATTGGTAGTAGTAATTCTATTCACACCACAAAGCGTATATATTCGATTTGTAGGAACACACGCAGAATATGACAAAATTAAAGACATCGAAAACTTATAAGATTATGGCACAAATTAAAAACGAAGTAGCCTACAAGGCTGCATTAGCACGTATCGATGCACTTCTTCCATTAGTGAACGATGAAACGCCTATAACTGATTCTAATTATTTAGAGTTAGATATGTTATCAGATATGGTGGCCGAGTACGAAGATGCTCACTATCCAATTGGAGTCCCAAGTCTAGTAGAGGTCATCAAACTTCGCATGTATGAACTCAATCTTACCCAAAAGGCAGCTGCTGCCATGATTGGTATTTCGTCTGCTCGTTTTAGTGAACTACTTAGTGGCAAACGAGAACCAACTTTTCAAACGGCTCGTAACATAAGCATAAATTTGGGTATCTCACCTGCAATAGTTTTAGGTGTTGCGATGTAAGTCTTTTTCTCTACAATACGTCAAAGATCACGTCTGTTTTGTAGTCGGCGCCAGCCGATGGCAAAACAGATGCCCTGTCAATCCCCCAATTTGCATTCGGGGGAATGCTACGCAGTAGCAGGCGGCGTCCGAATATTTTAAAAGTTCATTTGCATTATTTATAGTCTTATGCTTGACTGTTTTTTCGGGTAGAGGACGAGGGGCATTCGCCCCTCTCGCTCCTCTTTTTTTACTTTCACTTTCCACTCTAAACCCTACTCTCTACTCTCATTCTCAAATCACGCACAAAAAAGCGGTCAGTTCTTTTATGATTGAACTTACCGCTCTAAAAGGAGATATTGTCTGATGTGTTAGAAGCTATTAAAGCAACATTGCCATGTATAATGGCAAATATGTAACACCATCTTGATATTTGAAATCAGAGGTATGCAATACCAAAGGATCCGTCACATACTGTCCATATTTCTTTAGGCACTTTTGCAAAGAAATAGTGGTATATCGATTTCCGGATTTGACCTCAATAGGACGAATATTTTTACGTGACGTAAGATTCGTTTTAGAAATAAGAAAATCTATTTCCATCGTATTTTCGGCATTTTTAGCATCTGTACGTTGATAGAAAAACAAACGATGACCTGCACACTGCAACATTTGAGCCACAATATTCTCTATAACAATACCTAAATTGGTTTCTAATTTGCCATGCAATAGTTTCTCATAAATCGAAGCAGGAACGCGTCCATTTTCACAAAATGCCATGCTAACAAACAAACCGGTATCGCCTAAATAACATTTAAGTGTCGTTCTATCGGTATTCATTCCCAACCCTATATTAGGCGCAAAGGTATTATAACAGATATTCGCAATCTTGGAGTCTTGTAACCAAAAAAATGCGCTCTCATAATACACAAATCGAGCTCTCTTATCTAAGTCAGCTAAGCAAAAATGACTACTATGCAATTGTAATTGCGAAGGAATAGACTCAAAGATAGCACCAGCTTTCAATTCTGCCCCAGTGGCATATTTGCGAATATCATCTCTGTAAAGGTGCAAAATATCTTGTTTTACAGATTCTACCTCCCTGAAATCTTTAGTACTCACATAGGTTTGCACAACCTGCGGCATACCGCCAATGACCATATATAGTCGAAACAATTCCATCACTTTTTGATGAATCGTTCCTATTGGTTTTTGGTGCTCATAACATTCACGAATATATGGCATTAACATGTCATTGCCTAACGCCCATAGAAATTCCTCAAAATCCATCGGATACATAGAAATCGCCTTTTCTTCTGAAGGAATAACTATATCCTTCACATTTCTACGAATGCTAATCAACGAACCTGTTTCGATATAATCAAATCTACCATCTGCCACTAAATACTTTATGGCAGCGCGGGCACGCGGGCACATTTGTACTTCATCAAAAATAATCAATGACTTACGAGGAATCAATCGCACATTATAATGCAACGAAAGCATCTGAAAAAGCATATCTAAATCGGATAAATAATCGTCAAAGTACTTTTTCACATTCTCCGGCGCACTATTAAAATCTATCAGTAGATATGTTTCGTATTCATTTTTGCCAAACTCTGTCACGATATAACTTTTACCAATACGTCTGGCACCCTCTATCAATAATGCAGATTTTCCGTTTGCTTCACGCTTCCACGCTAATAGTTGTTCATAGATTTTTCGTTTCATAAATCAATCGAATTTACATTTATGCCACTTCAAATTTAGCAAAAACCGACGTTTATGACCGTTCGTTTTGCTAAAAAATCGACGTTTATGACTGCAAAGGTACAATGAGAAATTGATATGTGCAAATATTTTATGTAATAAATCAACTTTTTACACAATGTAACGAGTTTTCTATTGCTTGTCGCGGTAAGTTCAATACGTCAAAGATCACGTCTGTTTTGCCAAGGTAGATGTCATCTACCTATAGGCAAATATGGGTTACTGATGAGAGCTTGCTCATAAGCAGTAACATATATTTGATATAGTCGGCGCCAGTCGATGGCAAAACAGATGCCCTGTCAATCCCCCAATTTGCATTCGGGGGAATGCTACGCAGTAGCAAGCGGCGTCCGACTATGTCAAAGATCACATCCTGATTTTGTGAAGTGATATTCTTCCTCGTTGGGCGGTGTTCTGAGGTCGTGGGTAAAAAACCATTGTAGTCCGTACGACTGGGAAGAAATACCACTATGTTACTATATGAACAAAAAGGCACATGAACGATATTAGTCGTCTATGTGCCATTGGGCGTTTTTATGTCAGTATATATCAATAAAAAACGCGGACTTTGCACCCTTGCTCGTTCCGCGATTCAAGACTCTCGCATTGCCGTTCAAGTAGAACAATCAACGCGAAGCCCACGCAAATATGCACATACGCGCGCCTTATATAATAAGGTGCACTATGAATATACATATTTCGAGGACATCTAACGCTGCAATGTCTTAACTTGGATTATTGAATTTGCGAGATTCTGAATCACCAAAACAAAGCATCATATAGACGCCTTCTGTCATGTTCAACTTCCTCACACACGGAACGAACTCACTTGTTCGTCATAAGTGCTCAGAGTCACCTACTCTCCCCATCGAAACGAGTTTAGTCGAGGACTCGTGAAGAAACTAAACGCTTATGTCTACAAACCCCACTCCGAAAAGAGACATAATCTCTTCCATTGCGAAATTCGTCTGCAAAGTTACAACATTTTTTTATATCCACAAAATTATTGAAGATAAAAGTTGGATGATTGAGAATAATTGAGAATTTGGCTGGTAGTTGGACAAGCAAAATCAAATATAAAGTTTTTTTGTGGGTTCGGAAAATATATTGTATCTTTGTGGCAAAATTATTAACCATTCACATTTTATCATGGAAATCTCCCAACTCAAACAAGCTTTTCTTGAGGCTTACAATCATGATGCTGCGGCTGTATTTTTCTCGCCGGGACGTGTTAATTTGATAGGTGAACATACCGACTACAATGGTGGGCATGTCTTCCCCTGTGCACTGAGTTTTGGTATCTATTTGCTCATTGCTCCCAACGACTGCAAACAATGGCGTTTTCGCTCTCTCAATCTACCTGAGATTATTTCAATAGATGTCACATCTGCTCCCAGGAAACTTCCTAATAATAGTTGGGCAAACTATCCTCTTGGGGTGTTTGCTCAATTTCTCAAAAATGGTGTCCGCATAGAATCCGGTTATGACATTCTCGCTTGGGGCAATGTCCCTGCCGGTGCAGGCCTTAGTTCGTCCGCTGCCTTAGAAGTAGTTACGGCTTACGCGCTTGATACGATGTTGGGAACCCATTTAGATCGTACACAAATGGCTCTCTATGGTCAGGCGGCTGAACACGATTTCGCCGGTGTCAATTGTGGCATTATGGATCAATTCGCTTCTGCTCAAGGTAAACAAGATCATGCTATTGATTTGGATTGCACCACCTTACAGTATGAACTTGTCCCCATCAAACTCGATGGCATGAAAGTGGTCATTACCAATACCCACTCCCCCCATAAATTAGACTCCGGAGCTTACAACACACGCGTAGCCCAATGCCAAGAAGCCCTCAGTCAAATCCGTGCTTTAGGGTTCTCGCATATCGAGAACTTGGCTCAACTCAGCCAATCGGATTTTGATAGTATAGCAGACCTTATCAGCGACCCTGTTGCCAAAATGCGTGCACGACACGTAGTGGGCGAAGTGGCTCGTACCAATGAAGCTATTGCTGCTCTCAAACAGGGTAATATCACGCGCTTTGGACAATTGATGAACTTAAGCCATATCTCCCTTCGTGACGATTACGAAGTGACCGGTCCTCAACTTGATGCCTTGGCTGAGGCTGCATGGCATGTGGATGGCGTCATTGGTAGCCGTATGACCGGAGGTGGTTTTGGCGGTTGTACTATTTCTATTGTTAGAGACAAGGCGATTGACTTGTTCATCGAACAGGTCAGTAAAGAATACACCCAACGCACAGGCCTAAAGGCCGATTTCTATATTGCGCAGATTGGCGATGGAGCGAAGCAATTGGAATAATTGCACTTTCGTTACTTATTGGTCAAGTATTCGTGTATAGCCTTTGCTGCACGACGTCCATCGGACATAGCCAGAATTACTGTGGCACCACCGCGTACGATATCTCCACCTGCAAAGAGGGTGGAGATATTGCTTTGCATGGTTTCTTCTGCCACCACGATTGTACCTTTCTTGGATATATCCAAACCCGCTACAGTGTTAGGAATAAGAGGATTAGGCGAAACACCAACACTAACTATCACCAAATCCACTGGAATGGTTATTGTTTTACCTTCTACAGGCATAGGACTGCGACGCCCTGACTCATCGGGTTCACCCAATGCCATCACCTGCAGAACAACTTCTTTGACACGCCCGGTCTCATCTGCATGATACTCTATTGGATTGTGCAACGTAAGAAATTCTATACCTTCTTCCTTGGCGTGACGAACCTCCTCTACACGAGCGGGCATCTCTTCTTCACTGCG
Organism: Candidatus Colicola coprequi; assembly: GCA_018065765.1. Taxonomy (GTDB): domain Bacteria; phylum Bacteroidota; class Bacteroidia; order Bacteroidales; family Paludibacteraceae; genus Colicola; species Colicola coprequi. The sequence goes on along the minus strand of JAGHSR010000060.1, from coordinate 24,269 downwards.
ACGATAGACTATCATAGCATGTTCCGCACCCAAACGCTTAGCCGTACGAACGGCATCCATGGCGGTATTTCCGCCACCTATCACTGCCACGTTCTTGCCGTACAACAGAGGTGTATCGGTACCCGAATTGCTGGCATCCATTAGGTTAACGCGAGTGAGGTATTCATTGCAAGAGAGAACTCCGTTCAGGTTCTCACCGGGGATATTCATAAATCGTGGAAGTCCTGCTCCTGAACCAACAAAAATAGCTGCATAACCCTCTTCGTTCAGCTGTTCAACGGAGATGGTTTTGCCAATAATAGTGTCTTTCTTAAATTCCACTCCTAAAGCTCGCAAACCATCGATCTCTTTATCCACTATTTTGTTTGGCAAACGGAATTCAGGAATACCGTATTTTAGTACACCACCTATTTCGTGTAGAGCCTCAAACACGGTAACTGAATACCCATATTTAGCCAAATCTCCTGCGCAAGCCAATCCGGCAGGTCCAGAACCTACCACAGCCACTTTTATTCCATTTGATACAATAGACTTAACGTTGCTTTCCAGACTATTGTCAGCCACAAAACGCTCCAAATAACCTATTGCGACCGGTTCGTGTCCCATCTTATGATGAATACAACGTGCCTCGCATTGTTTCTCTTGAGGACATACGCGACCGCATACTGCCGGCAGAGTGCTACTCTGCTTAATTACATCAGCTGCTCCTTGCACATCCCCTTGTTCCAAACGTTTAATAAATCCCGGGATGTTGATATTTACCGGACAACCCTCTACACAAGTGGGATTTTTGCAGTTAAGACAGCGATGCGCTTCCGTTAGGGCTTGCTGCATCGTTAATCCCTGATTGACTTCATTGCGCAAAGAACGAACACGCACTTCCGGACTTAGTTCATTCATTTTTACGCGCGGAATGACCACGCGCTCTTTGGCAGTAAGTGGCTTTTGCGCCATCTGCCAGTGCTCGTAAGCTATTGCTTCTTCCGGTTTATATGAGCGCAAACGAGACATCATCTCGTCCCAATCTACCTCGTGTGCGTTAAACTCAGGACCATCTACACATACAAACTTGGTCTTTCCACCTACCGTAACACGACAGGCACCACACATACCCGTACCGTCCACCATTATGGTATTCAGACTGGCATCGGTCGGAATACCATATTTAGCGGTCATCAGACTGACAAATTTCATCATGATGGCAGGACCTATTGTGATACATTATCCACTTTCTCGCGCTGAATCACTTGCTCTACTCCCACCGTCACAACACCCTTTTGCCCCATAGACCCGTCATCGGTCATGACGATGATTTCATCGGAGTATTTCTCCAATTCGTCTTTCAAAATGATGAGTTCGGCTGTACGAGCCGCTAATATCGTTATCACACGATTACCGGCATATTTGAGCGCCTGCACAATAGGTAAAGTGGGAGCTGCACCTACACCCCCACATGCACACACTACGGTACCAAAACGCTGTATGTCTGTCGCTTTACCCAATGGACCTACCAAATCAGCCAATTCATCGCCTATATTCATAGCGCACAACTTAGCGGACGATACACCGACACGCTGCACCACTAATGTGATGGTGCCTTTTTCTGTGTCTGCGTCACTGATGGTCAGTGGCATACGCTCAGAATGACTATCTACTCTAACTATCACAAAGTGACCGGCACGACGACTGCGTGCTATCATAGGTGCTTCTATCACCAGTTCCGCCACGTTATCTGAGAAGAAACGCTTGCTTATTATTTTATTCATCTTTTTGCAATTTTGAGACAAAGGTACTGCATTTTTTCATTATGTGCAAATAAATATTGTCAATTCCCAAAAATCGTTGTAACTTTGCAATCGCATTTGGCATACATTATGTTGCCTAATAGAAAATGAGTCGCAAAACTACTATTATACTGCCCCTCCTTTGGCTTATGTGCACCGTCTCTGCTGCCGCCACTATACCCGGTGATTCTGCATTGGCTCGCTTGACTACATCCGGTGATACAATGTACTTGGCGTTCCTAAAGGACGTGTATGTGTACCCTAGGATGGTTTTCAAAAACAAGAGACAAGAACGTTTCTATTGGCGCACGGTTCGGGATGTCAAAAAAACTCTGCCCTTTGCTAAACTTATTGCTGCCGACATGGTAGTAGCAGATGCCGAATTGGCAAAACTCAACACCAAAAAGGAGCGGAAACGTTGGTGGAGACAATATGAGCGTTATTTATTCCGTAAATACGAAAATGAGTTTCGCAATATGACCGCCTCACAGGGACAAATGCTTATGAAACTCATGGATCGGGAAAGCGACAAAACCAGTTACGAACTCATCCGATATTACCGAGGTAAGGTCTCTGCTGATTTTTGGCAGTTTGTGGCTAAACTATTTCGAAATGATCTCAAAGAAGGATACGATGGCAACGACAAAGACCAAATTATCGAACGTGTCATCAATCTTGTAGAAGCAGGGCAATTGTAATCCCTATCCATTCACCACCCTTATTCACAAGCCTTACCCAACAATTGCTCATCATCAATGATGATGGCCTCTTCTTCTATCTGTTGGCGAAATTTGCGCATTTGAATGACTAAAATAATGGCAGCGGTCAGTGCCGACAACATATCGCTGATGGGCAAACACCACCATATACCATCTATGGGATTATTGCTAAATGCCATCGGCAACCATAGTGCCATCGGTATCAGATAAATCACTTGACGAGTCAGACTCAAGAAAATAGCTTTGCCTGCCATACCTATCGAAGTGAAGAAATTACCGGTCACCATCTGAAATCCTACCACCAACAACGAACATACAATAATGCGCATGGGGTGCACGGTGATGGCTATCAATGTTGCGTCATGCGTAAACATACGAACCATCCACTCGGGTACAAACTCGCCCAATAAGAACACTGAACCCATCACAAACGTGGCACAAATAGCGGTCAACTTAAAAGCACGCAACATCCGTCGATACTGATGAGCCCCATAGTTGTAACCCACTATCGGTTGCATACCTTGATTAAGCCCCATCACTATCATCGCAAAAACAAACACCAAACGGTTGACTACACCATATGCCGCCAATGCCATATCACCTCCGTAGAGCTTGAGTTGATTGTTGATAATGATGACTACAAAACAGTGAGCTAAATTCATTAGAAATGGTGACAAACCGATGGAGAATGAACGCAACGTGATGTCTCGCTCCAGTCGCCATATCCCCTTGTGAAAATGGACTATCTCACGTTTGTCACAGAAAATAGTCATCTGCCAAATCACGGCTATCGCTTGCGAAATGATGGTTGCCAATGCTGCTCCACGAACGCCCATGTCCAATCCAAAAATAAATATCGGATCTAACACAATATTCACAAACACCGCCACGATAGTAGCCACCATCGAACTGCGAGGATGACCCATCGAACGGAGCATGTTGTTCAAGCCAAAATAAATGTGAGTCAATATATTCCCCCATAGTATGATCTCCATGTATTCACGAGCATACACGAGCGTATCTTCACTAGCCCCGAACGCATACAATATCGGATCCAACCACACCAATCCTACTATCATCACCAAACTGCTCAAGATTACATTGAGCACTATCACGTTACCCAAAATCTTGTTGGCACTCCTATAATCTCGTTCACCCAATTTAATTGCCAATAACGTACTGGCTCCTACACCTACAAAACTCCCGAAGGCAGCACATATGTCCATAAAAGGCTTAGCTACCGTCAAACCACTCAATGCCAACGCACCACAACCATGGCCAATGAAGATAGAGTCCACTATATTGTATAGCGAACTGGCAGTCATCGCAATGATGCCCGGTAGAGCGTACTTGATTAGTAATTTGCGTATGGATTCTGTACCAAGTTCTGTCGCTTTAATCATAGGCTATAATTGAGCGGCTATTTGAGCAAACATCATGGCTGCCGGATGTCCTTCTTGTAGAGCAATCGGCATACCTTCATCACCCGCTTCACGTATGGACTGTACTAACGGAATTTGTCCCAATAAGGGCACTTGTAATTCTTCCGCCAGTCTTTTCCCGCCATCGTGCCCGAATATATAGTAGCGATTTTCAGGCAACTCGGCAGGAGTGAACCATGCCATATTCTCTATGATACCCAATACAGGGACATTTATCTTTTCGTTGCGGAACATATCCACACCTTTGCGGGCATCCACCAACGCTACCGGTTGGGGAGTGGTTACCACAATTGCGCCCGTCAAGTGTAAGGTTTGAACCAACGTCAAATGTATATCACTGGTTCCGGGGGGCAGGTCTATCAAAAAATAATCCAATGCACCCCAGTTAGCATCCTGAATGAGTTGTTTGATGGCATTCGACGCCATACCACCACGCCATACTACTGCTGATTGAGGATCTACAAAAAATCCTATACTCAACATTTTGACACCATATTGCTCTATCGGGTCTATCAGGTCACGCCCTTCCACCTCAACCGATACAGGCCGACATTCTTCAGTGTGAAACATCTTAGGCATTGATGGGCCATGGATATCGGCATCCAACAACCCTACCCGATAACCGCGCTGAGACAAAGCTATCGCCAAATTGGCGGCCACCGTGGATTTGCCTACTCCACCTTTGCCCGAATGAATGGCAATGATGTGCTTGGCATCAATGGCAGGTTGAGTCTGAGCAGGATTAAGGTTCTGCTTTTTGTATTTGAGGTGAATGTTCACCGTGGCATTACTATCAACGTAAGTCTTGATAGCCGTTTCTGTTGCCTTAACTACCGACTTAATGAAAGGGTCGTTATCCTTCTCAAATAACAGGGAAAACGCTACTTCCATACCGGAAATGCGTATATCGTCTTCCAACATACCGCCCGTAACTAAGTCATTACCAGTCCCGGGGTAACGCACGGTATGCAAAGCATCAATGATTTGTTGTGGATACATAGTTTCTTCCGTACGAACGGTACGTGTCTTTTTCTATATCTATTTCAGGTTCTAATAAATTCTGCTTGTGTGCCAATTTCCATTTCAGATACTTGATTGTCAACCCACGCTCCAACCATTGTTGCTCATAGTGGGTGCGAAGGGCTTGGGCATCTGGATACTGCTCTTTGGCATATAAGTCGTCCGTGTCTGCTATCTTCTCGTATTCGTTGACACGAATCATCTCTCGCGTATAAGTGTAGAGAAACAAACTGTCTGTTTTCAAATGAATCACACCATTAGGCTTCATCAATTGTTGATAACGCTCCATGAAATAGGAGGACGTTAGACGTTTAGTGGCTTTTTTCATTTGCGGGTCACAAAATGTAATCCATATCTCATCCACTTCTTCGTTTCCAAAAAAACGAGGTAACATCTCAATATTAGTGCGCAAAAACGCTACATTCTTCATTCCAGCCAATTCGGCTTGCTTGGCTCCTGCCCACATACGTGCACCCTTAATATCTACTCCGATGAAATTGACATCAGGATACAACTGCCCCAGTCCTACCGTGTATTCCCCGCGACCGCAACCCAGTTCCAATACAATGGGATGGTCATTGCGAAAATACATCTCACGCCAATGACCCGCCATCTCAGTAATCTCGCTACCCACTTCCAACTGTTGCATTCCGCACTGAAAGACATTGCTGAATGTCCTCATCTCTGCGAATTTTTGTAACTTATTTTTTGCCATCTCTACTCTCCTTTCCTCACTTCCACTCCCACTGCATTGACTCCTCTTAACCAATCGGTTCGCATGCCGTGTTGTAACTTGATAGTGTGCGTCCCTGCGTGTGAAAAAGTGTAGTTCTGTTCATATAGTACGGGCATTTCTATCAACCCGTTTTTGCCATTGCCCAACCAGTTTCCGTAATTATCTGCCAAATAAAACTCTATCGTATCCTGCTCCACAAATAACCACATATTTTGATAAGTATAGTTGTCCTTATGCCGAACATTTATCACAATATCGTACATAGCCCCCGTATCTTCTATATCAAATGTGAAGTACATCACCGAGTCAGCATGCCATCCTTTATTCGGCAACAGGCGGTACTCGTTATACACGACTCCGTCCGAACATGCCGTCAACATCACGCTGCTAAGCAAAATCAACAATAGTGCTTTCCACTTTTTCAACATAAAAATCTACCTTTTCCGTTCTACTTTCGGCTTTCTATTTTTTACTTTCTTTTTATCAAACCGTGTCAAATCATCTTGTCCAACCACGTTCTGATAGCCAATCTCTGACGCAGCCATAGTGGTCGATTTGCCACTCAACGATGCAGGCTTTTCACCACGACGATTCATGGCTATCACCTCATTGGCCTGCTCTACTGTCAGTACTTGCAGATTAACAGGCATACGAGGATCTGTCGAATAGGTTACCTCAGCTTTGAGTGGGTCGGAAGCAAAGAAATAGTACGTGCCCTGCTGAGTCTCTATCTCCACATTACGAGACGGTATCTTTTTGACTGCCTCCTCGTAAACAGGTACTTCATAATTAAGACAACATTTCAGCTTGGCACACTGGCCTGCCAATTTCTGAGGATTGGGAGATATATTCTGTAATCGTGCTGCTCCTGTACCTACGCTAATAAAATTGGTCATCCATGTTGAACAACATAATTCTCGACCACAAGGCCCCGTACCGCCGATACGACCTGCTTCTTGCCGGGCTCCAATTTGTTTCATCTCAATACGAATACGGAAAGTCTCAGCATACACCTTTATCAACTGACGAAAATCTACACGACCGTCTGCTATGTAATAGAATATTGCCTTCGAACCATCTCCCTGATACTCCACGTCACCTATTTTCATTTCCAACCCCAATGATTTCGCCAACTGACGCGAACGTATCATGGTGTCCTGCTCCTTCTTATGCGCTTCCTCGGCGCGTAATAAATCTTGCTCTGTGGCAATACGATAGATATTGCGAATTTCGTATCGAGAAGTGTCAATACGATTCTTTTTCATTTGCAACTTAACCAATCTGCCGGTTAATGTCACTTCGCCTATATCATGACCCGGATTAGCTTCTACTGCCACCTTGATGCCTTTCTCAAGTGGTAAATGCTCACCATTGTGGTAGTAACCCTTGCGTGTGTTCTTAAACTGAACCTCCACCAAGTCTGATTCGTTCATATCTTCGGGGATATCACACAACCAATCTGTCACGGGAAGCATGTGCGCTGAATTGCGCCTACAAGCCTTGGCTGTAAACTGGCACGAATCATTATTCAATGTAAATCTATTATTCATTTTGCATTATTTATTATTCCCACTCCCCTTGCCCTATGAGGGAAAGGGTCGGGGTTAGAGTCTTTTATTATATCATCACAATCACCTGCAAACACAGGTCAAAAAATATCATTTTACTATTGCCGTTTTGTGAAATCTGCTTCTCTGCACGCTCCAACTCGTGCATCAACTGCTCCACATTGCCTTCATGAATAAACTGTGCAAAGTTTTTCGAAAAATCTTGCTCTTCGGACGTTTGATAATTGATTTGTGGCATGTGGAAGTTGCGAATAAAGTTCTCACGAACCTGTGACTGCGCATATTGCAAAAATGCCTTCTGACGCTCACGGCCTACTTTACTATCCGCCATATCTTGACTCCATTGGTACAACTCCAACAAAGCATCATAGTTCTTTTTGTGACCCACCATCCAAGCACGACGCATCAACGACTTAAAGTCTTCAAAAAACTGCTTCTTCGTATCACTCTCATCCAACAACTTGCGAGCCCTCAATACACTACCGTTTGCCAAACGCACTATATCCTGCACTTTGCATTCATCATTCTGCATTCTGCACCGTACATCCTCCATTATTTCCTCGTCCGACAACTTAGGCACGTGAATCTGCTGCACGCGACTCAATATAGTTGTCAATAATTGCAACGGATGTTCGCTTACCAATAAAAATAATGTCTTCTCGGGGGGCTCTTCCAACAACTTGAGCAACTTATTCGCACAGGCGGCATGCATCTTCTCCGGCTGCCAAATGATCATCACTTTGTAACCGTTACTGAACGATTTGAGACTTAATTTACGCAGTATCTCACTACTCTCTTTCTCATAAATCATCCCCTGTTTATTCTCTGTGCCCAAAGCCTTGTACCAATCATCTAAGTCGAAATAATGACGGCTCAATATCGTCTCACGGAACTTATCCACATAACTATCACATACTTCACCACTCTCGGTAATGGGAAAAGCAAAATGCAAATCAGGATGTTGCAACTTCTGATATTGTAAACACGATGGACATTCACCACAACTGTCTGTCTCTGTGCGATGAGCGCATGCTATGTATTGAGCATAAGCAATAGCCAATTGCAACTTACCCACACCTTCCGGACCGGTCAACAATTGGGCATGAGCTATCCTTTCTTCCCGAACGGAAGAAATCAACTGCTGCTTTATCGTTGCCTGCCCTATGATATCCCTAAATCGCATACCAATCCAATTTATCTTGCAAAGGTACGCTTTTTCCATAATATACACAAATTTTTGTGAAAATAATTAGTTCCACCCATATCTTGTCGCATTCTGTTTGTATATTCTAAAAAAATGTTGTACCTTTGCCATTTGAATGGATAAGATGCTCCATCTCCTTTGGAAAAAGGAGTTACAGACTGACAATCTGTAAAATCACAAAAGCAATCAAAACCGGATTGATAGAACATACCTTAAAAAAATCTATACATGATGAAACAAATTATTGAATGTGTCCCCAATTTTAGTGAAGGACGAGACAAAGCAGTAATCAACCAAATCGTAGCCGCAATCGCAGCCGTAGAACTGAACGGCGAAAAAGTGAAAGTGCTGGACGTTGACCCGGGTGAAGCCACCAACCGTACTGTGGTTACTTTCGTAGGTACACCCGAAGTAGTGTGCGAAGCCGCTATGGCTGGCGTGAAGAAAGCACAAGAGCTAATCGACATGCGCCTCCATCATGGCGCTCACCCACGTTCTGGCGCTACCGATGTACTGCCCCTGATTCCTGTTACCGGCATCACCTTGGAGGAGTGCGCTAAGTTAGCACGCGGTTTGGCTCAACGTATCTACGAGGAGACCGGCATCGCTTGCTATTGCTACGAAGCTGCCGCTTCTACTCCCGAACGACAGAATCTTGCCGTTTGCCGTGAAGGCGAATACGAGGCTTTGCCCGAAAAGATGAAAGACGCTGCACGTCGTCCAGACTTCGGTCCTGCCGAATACAACGAGACCATCGCACGCGGAGGAGCAACCAACGTGGGCGCACGCAATTTCTTGATTGCAGCCAATTTCAACCTCAATACTACTTCCACCCGTCGCGCTATGGCGATTGCTTTCGATGTACGTGAGAAAGGACGTAAAGCACGTGAGAATGGTAGCCTAACCGGCAAAGTGTTGCGCGATGCTAATGGTGAGGAGATATGGATACCGGGCACGCTGAAAGGCTGCAAAGCCATCGGTTGGTATATCGACGAATATGGTATTGCACAAGTCAGCATGAACATCACGGATATTACCGCCACTCCGCTTCACGTAGCCTTTGAGGAGGTTTGTCGTGCTGCTGCAGCCCGCGGATTGCGCGTAACGGGTTGCGAGATTGTGGGCTTAATTCCCCGTTCTGCCCTGATAGATGCGGGTAAGTACTTCCTGCAAAAACAGCAACGCAGTCTCGGTATCAACGAAGAGGAGATTATCAAGATTGCTGTCAAATCAATGGGCTTGGACGATCTCAAACCATTCAACGCGAACGAGAAAGTAATCGAATACCTCATGGTGAACGAGGCTGAACAAGCCGAGAAAGAGCGTTTAATTCGCATGACTTGCAAAGGTTTTGCTATTGAGACCGCTTCCGAATCACCTGCTCCGGGTGGTGGAAGTATATCCGCTTATATGGGTGCTTTGGCTGCTGCTTTAGGTACGATGGTGGCTAACCTCAGTTCGCACAAACGTGGCTGGGACGACCGCTGGGAAGAGTTCTCCAAAGTAGCCGAAGAAGGACAAGTAGTGATGAACGAATTGTTGGCTTTGGTAGATGAAGATACCGCTTCCTTCAATAAGATTATGGCTGTGTTTGCAATGCCAAAGGGTACGCCGGAGGAGAAGGCAGCCCGTGCAGAAGCCATGGAGGCTGCTACCCTTTATGCTACACAAGTGCCACTCCGCACCATGAAAGCTGCTATGAAAGCTATGCCTGTAGTGAAAGCTATGGCAGAGAAAGGTAACCCTGCTTCCGCATCAGACGCTGGTGTGGGCGCTCTGGCTGCTCGTGCTGCTGTACGTGGCGCTGATATGAATGTGCGTATCAATGCTGCCGGCCTGAAGAACCGCGAGATTGCTGAGAGCCTAATCAAAGAGGCTGCCGAACTCGTTAAACAAGCAGAGAAAGAGGAAAACGAGATACTCGCTTTCGTAAATGCTAACATCGATAAATAAGGTTGCTATGAACAAGTTTCAAGAAGAGATATTGGCAGGTATTCCTGACGAATTGCCAGAGGTAAAAGCCTACGATCCAAACATCAACCATGCCCCGAAACGCAAGGATATTCTTACTCAGGAAGAGAAAGCGTTGGCACTGAAGAACGCTCTGCGTTACTTCCCTAAGAAACACCATGCGGTGTTGGCGCCGGAGTTTGCAGAGGAGTTACGCCGCTACGGACGTATCTATATGTATCGTTTCCGTCCGTCGTATGATATGTATGCGCGCCCTATCAACGAGTATCCTGCCAAGAGTCAGCAGGCTGCTGCTATCATGGCTATGATTCAGAATAACCTCGACCCTCGTGTAGCCCAACACCCGCACGAACTCATCATCTATGGTGGTAATGGTGCTATCTTCCAGAACTGGGCACAGTATCGTCTCGTGATGCAATATCTTGCTACTATGACCGATGAGCAAACCCTCTCTATGTATTCGGGTCACCCAATGGGACTCTTCCCCAGCCATAAAGATGCTCCTCGTGTTGTCGTCACCAATGGTATGGTCATTCCTAACTACTCCAAACCCGACCACTGGGAGCGCTTTAATGCTATGGGCGTTTCGCAGTACGGACAGATGACGGCAGGTAGTTATATGTATATCGGTCCGCAAGGTATCGTTCACGGAACAACGATTACCGTGATGAACGCTGCCCGCAAACAACTGCGTAAGAAAGGCTTGACAGGCACGTTAGAGGAGCGTCGCGGCATGCTCTTCGTAACCGCAGGTTTGGGCGGAATGTCGGGTGCGCAACCAAAAGCAGGTAATATCGCAGGCGTTGTTAGCGTCACCGCTGAAATCAACCCCTTGGCGGCCGAGAAACGTCACGAGCAGGGGTGGGTTGACGAATTGCACTACGACCTCAACGAACTGATGGCACGTATCAAGAAAGCACAAGAAGCACGTGAAGTGGTGAGCTTAGCATACGTGGGCAATGTGGTTGACTTATGGGAGAAACTTGCCGATGAGGGTATGCACGTCGATCTGGGTTCCGACCAGACTTCGCTTCATAACCCTTGGGCAGGTGGTTATTATCCTGTGGGTTACTCGCTGGAGGAGAGCAAACGTATGATGGCAGATGAGCCGGAACGTTTCCACGAGGCGGTTCAAGCATCGCTGCGCCGTCATGTGGCTGCTATCAATCGCCTGAGCGATAAAGGTATGTACTTCTTCGATTATGGCAACGCCTTCCTGCTGGAGAGCAGTCGTGCCGGAGCCGATGTGATGAAGACTGATGGTACTTTCCGCTATCCAAGTTACGTACAAGATATCATGGGACCGATGTTCTTCGATTATGGTTTTGGTCCGTTCCGCTGGGTATGTATGTCGGAAGATCCTGCCGATCTGAAGAAAACCGACGACCTTGCTGTGAGAGTGTTGAGCGAAATAGTCAAAGAGGCTCCTGCCGAGATTCAAGGTCAGATGGACGATAATATCCGTTGGATTGAAGAAGCTGGCAAAAATCAATTGGTAGTAGGTTCGCAAGCACGTATTCTCTATGCCGATTGCGAAGGACGTACGAAGATTGCACTTGCCTTCAATGAGGCTATCCGCAAGGGAGAAATCAGGGCTCCTATCGTATTAGGACGCGATCACCACGATGTGAGCGGTACCGATTCGCCTTTCCGTGAGACCAGCAATATCTATGATGGTAGTCAGTTTACAGCCGATATGGCTATCCAAAACGTTATCGGAGACAGTTTCCGTGGCGCTACATGGGTAAGTATCCACAATGGTGGAGGTGTAGGTTGGGGCGAAGTCATCAATGGCGGTTTTGGTATGGTGATTGACGGAAGTGAAGACTCTACACGTCATATACAAAATATGCTTTTCTGGGACGTTAATAACGGTATTGCTCGCCGTAGCTGGGCTCGCAACGAAGGGGCTAATCATGCTATCTTGCGGGAAATGCAACGATCCACAGGACTGCGTGTCACAATGCCAAACTATGTTGACGATGCACTAATCCATTCTGCTCTGAACTAATCAGAACATGAAGAAATACATTAAAATAGCTGTTCTGATAGTATGCCTCATCTTAAGTGTGGCTATGGTGATTCGTTGGATAGATGGAGAGCATATCCTGCCATGGAATACATATATAACTCTGCACCATCCGCAAGATGTGCTGCGTGTAGGCGAGAGAACAGTCATAGTGGATAATGGTTATCGTCGCCTTATCAGTCTAAATAAGCACGAAAAGGTAGATTATATCTTAACCAATAATGCTCCAGCGTCCGTTTCAAACGGTATATGGTCGCTCTGTGCAGATCAGCAATACTTTTACGTGTTAGGCACACAGGCACGAGAAGGTGGTATCTATGCTAAATCGGAGAATATCCCTCGCTATAACGTACGCACTAAACAAATCCAGACCTTATACGAACGGCAGTTTAATGATAGTGTTCATGTAGCACGTGGCGAGATTAAAGTGATGTGGTTGAAGGGGGATAGTCTTCTCTTCGTACGCGACGAGTCCTCGGTTTGCAATCTCTATGCGCTTGCGTTGACAGACAATATAGATGAAAAACCTATGCCCGTCTTGCTCCGTTCGGTAGTGATGGACGAGCCATTAATCCGAGCTGCGTACAATGAGGAAGGCGTAGTGCTATTTGGTAAGTTCTTGCATGCTTGGTTATGGAACGAGGAAGGCATACAGATGGTTGATAATGAGACCTATCAACCTCCTGAGGAGTTACCCTATAAACATGGTCAGCAATTGCCTTTAGCGGTAGAAATCATTATATCGAATATTCTCTTTTTGGTATCGGCTCTCTATATCTTGGCGATGCTGTGTATGGCAACATCCTTTTTGCTGCGGCGCATTCATGGCCAGACGAACTCCGATAACCATCACTATGGGCGAAATGCAGTTCTAATAGTGGGAACTGCGCTTCTCATATCTGGTTTCTATAATCGTTATCTCTATTACAATTATCAGCAAAGTTATTTCAAACAGATATGTCATCTACGTGAACAACTTGATTATCTTGTTCCTACATATTACTTAGACGTATTGGAAGGTGTTGCAGAGCAGGGTAAGGCGTATATAGAAGATGCAGACCACCAACAGCGAGTACGTTCGCTGAACAAACTAATGGGGCGCATGATACAATGTCCCAGCATTCAGCATGATGTATATTCGGATATATTCTTTGTAGATGATGATGGCAATGGCGTTAACATTGCCGATGCGAATGAGACGTATCTCTTTTGGGAATTGATGTCCAATGTGGAAGAGGTAGCACATATTCTACGTAATCCTCAGCCTGGTGTTCCTTATCAGATATGGGACAATACAGGTACGTATTATTCGTCCCTTGTTCCGTACGTAGTCTCAGACCGTACGTTCTATATTGAGGTGGGCTGTTTCTTAGACGATCTGCGCTCCTCCTCAGCTCATCGATTATTATCGTTGTTCTTCCGCTTGTTGACTCTCTTCTTGGTGCTTTATGCCTTGTTCAATCTTGCTCGTCGTTTGCCAAAGCATTACCATTCATATCAAGCAAGTCGCACAGCGGGAGCAAGTGATGCTGGTGTGTGGTTATCAGGTGTGGTAGCGTTCCTATTCTATGCTATTTTAGCCATCGACCAAGGTGTGATGGTGTATTTGGTTTATTCGTTAAGCGAAGGTTGTACAGCGGCTGAGTTAGCCATTCGTGCATCATTACCTATGCTGCTATACATGAGTGTCGGTATGACGGCATATCTGATACACCCCTTCCTTCGCCAGAGGTTTGGCGATCGATGGTGTAATATGGGTGCAAGTATATTGGCGGCATGTGTCTTTGCGATGATGGGATGGAGTGTGTTAGGTGGCAATTTTACCCTATATTGTATAGGCAAGGGATTAAGCGGTCTGCTAATGGGTATTATCTTCAATTCGATGTACTCGTTACCTTTGATTTCGTCGAATACGCAGTTGCGAAACGAAGGTTTGGCATCTATCACATTGTCTTGTTTTGGAGCGAATATCTTATTTATCTCGTTAGGTGGTTATCTTAGTCAGTATTTAGGATATTCCTCGGTTTATTTTGTGAATGCTCTTCTTTCGATGGTAATTATTTTGGTTGCCGCTTTAGTATTCCCCAAGCATAGTTCGATAGCCGTATCCGAAACTGCAGTAGCCGAAGAGCAACCCGCCGAAGGTCGTTTTCGTCGTGCCCTCAGTTTCTTATTATCGGGTAAGATGATAGCCTATTATTTAGGTATGTTATTGCCATTTGGTATGATGAACGCATATTGCTATTATCTCTATCCGATGTACGCCGAAAAAGCAGGCATTTCCGTATCAGTATTGTCCAATCTCATTGTGTTAGGATATGCGTTTGCATTTGTATTTGGCGAGAGTCTGGTACGCTGGAAGAATCGTCGCAATGGATTGTGGGTACTGGTCAGCGTATTCATTATCATGGCAATTTTAGAGATGACATTCTCTATTTCAGGCAATATCTATTGGGCAACGTTAGTGTTGTTTATCTGCTGTGTATTGATCGCTATACCTCGTTCTGAGGCTAATCTCTTTATTGCAGAACAAGGTAAACTGCGGGGCTTAGATGTTCGCGACACCAATTCTGGATTCTCATTTGCCTTAGATGCTACCGAAGCCATGGCCAGTCCTTTGATGGGTTGGTGCATAAGTGCAGGACTGGTGGTAGGAACGAATATGATTGGAGTGATCAATCTGGTTCTGACATCTATTTTCGCCATGTGGCAACACCGTGACGAGCAAAAATAAAACGTGCTAATTAATTACATTCAATATCATGAAACATATTATTTCTGACGAAGTTCTGACTATTGCCAAGGTCAAAGAAATCCTTGACAACCATACCCAATTAGAATTAGGCGCAGGTGCAATCACGGCTATTGAGAAATGCCGCAAGTTTTTGGATAGTAAGATGGAAGACATTGGTCGTCCCGTCTATGGCGTTACTACAGGTTTTGGTAGCCTTTGCAATATCACTATCCCAGCAGAAGACTTGAGCCAATTGCAGCATAACCTTGTCATGTCGCATGCTTGCGGTATGGGTGAGGAAGTACGTCCTGAGATTGTGAAAATTATGCTTTTGCTGAAGGCGCAGAGCCTTAGTTATGGTCATTCGGGTTCGCAACTCGTTACGGTACAACGTCTTATTGACATGTTCAATAACGACATTCTTCCTATCGTTTATCAGCAAGGTTCGTTAGGTGCATCGGGTGACCTTGCTCCATTGGCTCATCTATGCTTGCCTATTATCGGCATGGGTGAAGTGCTGTACAAAGGTCAGCGTCGCCCAAGTGCTGAGGTTTGGAAGGAATTAGGTTGGGAGCCGATTCGTTTGCAGTCGAAGGAAGGTTTGGCTCTGCTGAATGGTACGCAGTTTATGTCCGCTAATGCCGTTTGGTCGGTAATTCAAGCAGAACGCCTAAGCCAATGGGCAGATATGATTGGTGCTATCTCGCTGGAGGCTTTTGATGGGCGTATCGAGCCGTTCTTCCCTCATAGCCATAACCTGCGTCGTCAACCGGGACAGATGGTAACAGCCAACCGCTTCAGCGAATTGCTGGAAGGTAGTGAACTGATTGCACGTCCCAAGAAACATGTGCAAGACCCTTATTCGTTCCGTTGCATACCGCAGGTACATGGCGCAGCTAAAGATACCATTGCGTATGTCAAGAGCGTGATTGAGAACGAAATCAACTCCGCTACAGATAATCCTAACGTCTTCCCCGATGAGGATATGATTATCTCGGCAGGTAACTTCCACGGTGAACCGATTGCTATCCCAATGGATATGTTGGCTATCGCTCTGAACGAGTTGGCAAGTATATCCGAGCGTCGTATCTACAAACTCATTTCGGGTCAACGTGACCTGCCTTCGTTCCTTGTGGCTAAACCCGGTTTGAATAGTGGTTTCATGATTCCGCAATATACGGCAGCCAGCATTGTGAGCCAGTCGAAAGGTCTGTGTTGGCCTGCAAGTTGCGACTCTATTCCATCGTCTCAAGGACAAGAAGACCATGTCTCGATGGGAGCTAATGCCGCTACGAAACTGGTGCGCGTGGTAGAGAATACGGAGAGCGTATTGGGTATCGAACTGATGAATGCTTGTCAAGCATTGGAGTTCCGCCGTCCCGCTAAGTCGTCCCCTAAATTGGAACGTATTGTAGCAGACTATCGCAAGCAAGTACCGTTCATTGACGTAGATACATACATGCACCCTCTGATGGTGAAGTCCAAACTCTTTATTCGTAATGAAAACTATTATTAAGAATATCGCCGAGATTGTCGGTATCGTTGCCCCGGGCGTACTACGCAAATCGGGAGCAGAGATGAACGAGACAGGCACACTTCGTAATGCGTTTATCCTTATTGAAGATGAGCGCATTGCCAAGTTTGGCTTGATGACGGAATTGGGTGAGATCCATGCAGACCGAGAGATAGATGCCCAAGGGGGTATAGTTATGCCTTCATTCTGCGATTCGCATACCCATATCGTCTATGCCGGCAGTCGTGATGGTGAGTTTCTCGATAAAATCAATGGTCTCAGTTACGAGGAGATTGCTGCTCGTGGAGGAGGTATATTAAATTCCTCTGATCTATTGCACGCCACCGACGAAGACGAACTCTATCGTCAATCTATGGAGCGTGTCAACGAGATGGTCAGCAAGGGTACGGGCGCTATCGAAATCAAAAGTGGCTACGGACTGAATACTGAGGACGAACTGAAGATATTGCGGGTGATACGCCGTATCAAAACCTCAACCCCTGCGCTCATCAAGACAACTTTCTTGGGTGCGCATGCAGTTGGGCGTGGCTATACGCAGACTGACTATGTGGACGAAGTCTGCAACACGATGATTCCTGCTGTTGCCAAAGAGCAGTTAGCCGATTTCGTAGATGTATTCTGCGATGAAGGTTTCTTTACGGTAGAGGAGACCGCACGTATCATGGAGACGGGTGCTCGATATGGTTTAGTTCCCAAGATTCATGCTAATGAGTTAGCAGTAAGCGGAGGCGTACAAGTGGGCGTTAAGCATCACGCCTTGTCGGTGGACCATCTTGAAAAAACCACCGATGCCGAGATAGAAGTTCTGCGAGGCTCCGATACGATGCCTACCATGTTGCCGGGTTCGTCATTCTTTTTAGGTCTGCCCTTTGGACGTGCCAAGGATTATATCGCAGCAAGTCTGCCTGTGGCACTCGCCAGCGATTATAATCCGGGGTCTTCGCCTTCGGGTGATATGCGTTTTGTAATGGCTATGGGGTGTATCAAAATGCGTCTTACACCGGTGCAAGCACTCAACGCTTGCACCCTTAATAGCGCTTATGCTATGGGCGTTAGCGATCAATGTGGCTCTATCACCTGTGGCAAATTGGCGAATCTCATTATCACACGTGAGATGCTTTCGCTCAATTATATACCTTATTGTTATCAAACACCCTTCATCAGTCGTTTGCTGCTGAAAGGACAAATTATAAACGATTATGATCTTTGATGGAAAAGCACTTGCTGCTGAAGTAAAACAATCTATTTCCGAGCGTCTGCAAGGTTTTCGTGTGCAATATGGACGAGTACCTTGTTTAGCAGTCGTATTGGTAGGCAACGATTATGGTAGTGGTCGATACGTAGCTAACTGCGAGAAGAATACTGCTGCTGTAGGTATGGATTGTCGCGTTTTGCGCTTTCCTGAATCTACTACAGAGGACGAACTTGTCAGCCAAATCGAAATGCTGAATGAGAATAAAACGGTAGATGGCATATTGATTCAGATGCCATTGCCTAAACATATTCATACCGAACGCATCGTAGATACATTGAGTCCGGACAAAGATGTGGATGGTGTAACGGACAAGAATGTAGCCAGCCTTTGGAAACAGAAACGCAGCGATTATTCACGTTTCTGCGTGCCCTGCACTCCACGTAGCGCTATGCGTATCTTGAAAGCCGCTAATATCGACTTAACAGGCAAACGTGTTGTGGTTGTAGGAAGAAGTAATATCGTAGGGTTGCCAGTGGCTAAACTCCTAATGAACGAGAACGCTACCGTGACGATAGCACATAGTCGCACACGTGATTTAGCGGCTTTGCTCCGTAGTGCAGAAGTGATTGTAGCGGCGATTGGACAAGCCCATTTTATTACCGAAGACATGGTGTCTGACGGTGTCGTGATAGTGGACGTGGGTATCAATAGCGATCCACAAACAGGTAAGATGGTAGGGGACGTTGATACCGAACGGGTGGCACCACATTGTACTATGATTACTCCCGTCCCGGGTGGCGTAGGACCGCTTACTATTTGTTCCTTGATGGAAAATACCATCGACTGCTTCCTTCGCCATTGTTAAGGGGTGTTTTGTTTCTCCTATAGCGCAGCGGTCCTACTTCCTACCTCCTATAGGGTCTCACAAACACAACATTCAGTCATGTTTTTTGATATAGTTATCCTATAGCAGAAATCCGCGTTTTTGTTTTTTAGACACTTCATAGTATAAAACAACAAAAGGTCGCGGGCGTAGTAACGCCGAGCGACCTTTGACGTATTGTAGAGAAAAAGACTTACACTTGCATCATGGAAGCTGGAGAGATATGTAATGTACGACAAATATGTCCTGCTTGGCGTAAGTTAGGTTCTGAACGACCAATGACAAAATCATTAACTCGCGATGGGCTGATATTCAATATGCTTGCTAATTGTTTTTGGGTCATTCCCTGTTCCTCCAAGGCATTGCTAATCAGTTCTGCAACGGTTGGTTTATCAATCGGATAATGTTCCTTTTCGTATTCAATGATGATGTCAGACATCAGTCCTAATTCAATGACATTAGGATCGTTAGGATTGCTATCATCCACTAATAAGAGGTCTTCAATGCGTTGCTTAGCAAAAAGATATTGCGCTTCCGTAATTGTACTCATAGTAATATAATTTAAAGCGTTGAACAATCAAGTTTATCGTATTCCTTATGTGGACCAATCCACCTAATTAAAATATTTCCCATTACAAATTTTACGACCACTACCAAGCGATACTTATTCCCACGGATATTAAAAACACAGTGTCGGTTCCCATCATAGTCTGCAGAAGGAAAATCTTTTCGGATATCATTCAAACTATGCGATTCTGCTTCTTCTGCTATTTGGTACCAACGTTCAAGAGCAACTTTTGAATCTTCATATCCGGGTGTTTCGTAAAATTCCTTTAATGTTCGATGTGATACTATTCGCATAGTGGTTATTTTAAAAATCTGCTGCAAAGGTATATAAAAAATTCGACATATGCAAATATTTTCGCGAAATTATTCGATTTTTCTATATTTTTCTCTACAATATTAGGTGATGAGGTAGAGAGATTAGAGTGTAGAGAGTAGAGAGCCCCTCAACCCCCAGAAGGGGGAGGGAAAGAGTAGAGATTAGAGTGTAGAGTTTAGTATTGTTGAACGTGTGTTTCACGAAAAGTGAAGCTTATTTTCCCGACGGTCGACCGACAGTCGATCGAGGGTTGAGAGGGGCGAATGACCCTCAAACAGAAAAAACAGTCAAGCATGAGACTATAAATAATGTGAATTGACTTTTGACATGATTAGTTTGTAAGAAAATACAGATGTTATCCACATGTTACACAGATTTTTTTGATGTTTATTTGGTAGATTCAAATATTTGTTGTACCTTTGTCGTGAACAACTAAAGTCTTCACACCAATTAGGACTAAAATATAGGTTTGTCGTTGGCTTCGACAACGTAAAAAAGCGAAGAATATCGAAATCCACGCTGGGTAAGTGGGAGGGCAACGGCTTTGCCAGTTGCGCCCTTCTGGGCAGAGAAGTGTCTCGCTCGTGATAGAAGCTGAAAATGCCTATATCATCACTCGCCAAACGAGATTTCGGGACATATTAATCGCGTGAAGCCGTGAGGTGAAGAACGCGAAAAGGCGTTTACTAACGCTTGTTGTCGATGTTTTGAAACCTAGGAAATTTCAAATCGTTTTAGTTCGAGAACAAGTAAGTAGTAGATGTCCATGGGTGTATCTTACACCTGTGCTTTTGTGCATAGGTTACCATACACGGCGTGGATTTCTAATGCTTATTCGACTAAAACAGGTTTTCCTAGGACCTCAAAACACGGATAAGCAAGAGCAGAAATCCGCGTTTTTTGTTTTATACTTGGTTGTATTCATTCAATTTCGCGAACAGTAAATGCCAAACGAATAGAATGAATATGAACAAACATCCACATATCAGTATCGTTTCTCCTGAATATCGAGGAGAAAAGATGGTAAAAGAGTTAGTTGACCGCATCGCAACGAGTGTAAGTACGATTACCGAGAATTGGGAGATTATTCTCGTCAATGATGCCTCTCCTGACGACACATGGAGCGAGATAGAGAAAGCCTGCGCCCAAGACAAACGTGTCAAAGGTCTTAACCTCTCTCGCAACTTTGGTCAGCACTATGCCATCACCGCAGGGCTTAATTACGCCAAGGGTGATTGGGTAGTAGTGATGGATTGTGACCTACAAGACCGCCCAGAAGAAATACCAAATCTATACAAGAAAGCACAAGAAGGGTATGATAGTGTATTGGCACAGCGTGTACATCGTGAACATTCTTGGATAAAACAATTGGGCTCTAAATCGTTTTATGCATTATTAGCTTATTTGACAGAGACAAAGCAGGATGCTAGTGTCGCAAACTTTGGGATATACAATCGTAAAGTAATAAATGCCATTCTTGCAATGGGAGATAAAATGCGCTATTTCCCGGCGCAAGTGCAATGGGTTGGATTTAGAAAAGCATATCTACCTATTCAGCATGACGCCCGTGCAGAAGGCAAATCAACTTATAATTTTGGTCGTTTGTTTAAATTGGCGTTGGATACCATTATTTCCTTCTCGGATAAACCAATGCGTTTGATGGTAAAAATTGGTGCTTGGATGACAATTTTATCATTTTTAATCGCTCTTATTTATATCATTCGTTATTTCGTAGGCGATATTCAAGTGATGGGATTCACCAGTTTGATTATATCTATTTGGTTCTTGACAGGAGTTGTTATATCTCTGCTTGGATTAGTTGGTTTATACATCGGTAAAATGTTTGATACCGTAAAGAATCGTCCTACTTATATTGTTTCCGAGACTAAAAATTGTGCAGAATGAATATACGCAAATTAGAATGGGATAGTGACTTTTTCGGCTTACGCATAGGTAGAGCCGATATTCAAACGAAAGAGGAAGCCGAAGAATTGGCATCTAAGGTAAACCTACTCAAAAAAGAGTATGATTTACTTTATGTCTTTGACGAAAACCATGTTGGATTTAAGGCAGAAAATTCTCATTTGGTTGATGAGAAAGTCTTGTATAGCAAATCTTGCAAGCCCAAACAGGCATTTGAAGAAGTATCCATTTATGAAAGAAATACTCCATCGAATAGCCTTTATCACCTCGCTCATATTAGTGGAGGATATTCTCGTTTTAAGTTAGATAATAGATTCCCCAAAGGTAGTTTTGAAAGATTATATAATCGCTGGATAGAAAATGCGTGTCCACAAAATGGCTCCAATAAGTATATCTTTGAGTATAGCATAGAAGGCATAGTCAAGGGAATGATTACCGTTGATTATAATGATAGTGGTTTGGCACATATTGGCTTAGCATCGGTTGATAATGATTGCCAACATAGTGGTATAGGAACAAAAATTATGAGTACTGTAGAAAACTACCTTTATCAATTGGGGTATATTCACACTCTTGAAGTTCCTACCCAAAAAGCAAATACAGATGCTTGTCGATGGTATGAAAAGAATGGATTTAAGATAAAAAGCATAGTAGATATTTATCATTGGTGGTTGTGAATAATTATCTAAAATATGGTTCATTGATAGGCATTAATTTGCTTTATGCTTGTGTGACGATATTTACCAAATATGCATCGCAGCAAGAAATGATGTCTATTAATTACCTACTTGGATTAGGTGGGGCTGTTGTTGTGATGGGCATATATGCGATATTGTGGCAACAAGTGTTGAAACGAATTGAACTATCCACAGCATATATGTTTAAGGGGACGAGTTTAGTATTTGTTCTATTGTTGGCTGCATTATTGTTTGACGAATCCATCACATGGACGAATATAGTAGGAGCAATGATTATAATCTCAGGAATTGCATTATATGCACGCGCATAATAAATAACAAATGTGCGAGCTTACGCCCGCACATAAAAAACGATCTTTGACGTATTGTAGAGAAAAATCAATCCAATAGCCATTGGTAGGCTGGTATGGTTTGGAACTTCTGATTATCGCTTGTATAACTATCGCGATTGTCATTTGTGATGAGCAAACACGTCCAATCCGGGTGCTGAGATTGAAACTTCGCTAATGGGATTAACTCTCTTTCGCGAGTCTCGTCTTCCTGCATCGAATAAGTCACTTGAATTGCTAAACGAGCTTCTTCTACCACGAAGTCTATTTCATGGCTAGCATTATAGTAAGAAACATTGTCTTTGCCATAACGACGACATAGTTCTATGCAAACAATATTTTCCAACAACGTAGTCTCACCATTGTAGAGAAATAGATTCAGTATGCCGTTATCGATAAGGTAGTATTTTTTTGTACTCTCCTTATCAGATAATTGTGCCAACTGATTCTTGATTGGTAAAATAAGCCAACTTTCTTCCGCATAATCCATATACGAGATCGTCGTTGGAAGTGACAAATTGCTACCTGTTGATACTATCACATGGTTAAGGCGCCTATATGAAATGGGTTGCTTAACAGACTCAGCGATTTTCTTAATAAGGATATTTAGCACCTTGGCATCCGATATTCGATGTCGTGCACAAATATCGCCTAAGTAAATCTTCTGATATAGACTGCTCAAATACGAACGCTTGACAGCAGGAGATACAATGCTGAGTATCTCTGGCAGTCCACCATAAGTAAAGTATTCTAAATAGGCACGTTGCACCTCGCTTCGTGCAGAAGTGGAATAGCGCCAGTCTTTATCCAATATTATTCCTTTAGCAGAAACGAACTCACCAAACGAGAACGGATAGACTTCCTGTATAAGGAAACGACCTCCAAGAGTAGTGGCAACCTCGGCACTTAGCATTTTAGCGTTACTACCTGTGATATAAACCGTGTATTTGCTATCTGCCAAACGTCGCGCAAATTGCTCCCAATGCTCAACTCGTTGAATTTCGTCTAAAAAAAGAATTGGCTTTTGTTTCGAATAGATGCCGTGTACTTCTAAAATGAGATTAAGATCCAATGTGGTAATTTCAGCTAAACGCTCATCATCGAAATTGAGGAATAACACATCATCCCATGTGTGCCCTTGAGCAAATAATTGCCTAATACGCTGGTACAATAAATATGATTTACCCACGTGACGAACGCCAACTAAAACATAGTTCATTTCGTCCTCAAAATGATAAGGACGTTCCACTATTTCAGCGCTAGTAATCATCTCGCGTTGAGATACGATACACTCGCGCAATAAGTCTTTAGAAATAGCCATGTGTCAAAAACATTTTATAAAAACACCGCAAAGATATAAAAAATATTTTACACATACAAGTTTTTTAGCAAAAAAATGCATTCTTTCTGCTAAAAGGATTGATATTTCACCTACAACGTCCAAAAACAAAGAAAAAATGTACTATATACTAGTCATATTAACCGTATTCTCTGCTGCAGGAGCGCAGATGCTGCTCAAAAAAGCAGCAACTATTAAATATCCGTCGGTTATCCGCCAATACCTCAATCCGTGGGTAATTGGTGGATATAGCATAATGGGGGTGGTGATGCTTGTCA
>JAGHSR010000133.1 GCA_018065765.1 Candidatus Colicola coprequi | reverse complement strand
AGTAGCGACAATGGTTACGGATTCTCACAACCGGCGTACTTTGCTTACGACGATGTAGCTGTTCGTTTCTATGAGGGAGATGAACTGCCACATCCAACACCCGGACCTACTACAGCGCTATCTGACACTAAATCATCGGAGTCGACTACACACAAAATGCTTTATCACGGTCAAGTCATCATCATTCGTGACGGACACATATATAATACGATGGGAACTATGCTAAAGTAGAAAAATATATCTAACTGTATCCACAAGAGGGTGTGTCGTCATAGGCACGCCCTCTTCGTTTAGCGTTTATATCTTAAGCGATACATTTCTTCTGACACCGCTATATCTTTCGGCTCTTTCCCGTATCAATAACGTAAGATAAACGTAACATCAACGTAAGATAAACGTAACATTCAGCTATCTTGATGCTGATGTATGTGTACCTCAGCCATTACGATACACCCTTTTGTTTTTTGCAAACACAAGATAAAATATGCAAAAGCAAGGAAAAGATTTGCACATGTCAGAAATATGCAGTATCTTTGCACTCCAAACATAAAAATCAACAAATTTCGTATATACAAACTATGGAAAAGAAACTGACAAAGTCCACTAACAAGATGGTGGCCGGTGTCTGCTCCGGCATCGCTGAATATTTCGGTTGGGACGCGACGCTGACACGTATAGCCTACGTTGCCCTCACACTCTTTACCGCATGTTTCCCCGGCGTGCTGTTATACATCATCATGTGTATCATCATGCCCCAAAAAGAAGTATAAGGGCTTCTTAAAAAAAACTGTTCCTATTTAGGGGTGCTGCATAAGCGGCTGAGATAAGACCCTTGGAACCTCGAACAGATAATGCTGTTTAGGAAAAATGATGGATAAACTTTCTTTTTTACAGGAAGACCTACAGTGTCTTCGTCGTTCGCACCCTCTGGTGCATTGTATAACCAATCAAGTCGCGATGGACTGGACGGCTAATCTGCTATTGGCTGCCGGAGCCTCGCCTATCATGTCCTCGGTTCTACAGGAAGTGACAGACCTCTCCCGTAGTGCCGAGTCTCTTGTTATCAATATCGGTACGATAGACGATAGCCAGTTGCAAACCATGTTAGCAGCCGGTTCTGTTTATCAGCAACAACACCGTCCCATCGTATTGGATCCTGTGGGAATAGGTTCCAGTCGCTACCGCGAACAAAGCGTTCAGCAACTATTGAGCCAATGGACACCAACCATCATTCGTGGCAACGCCTCGGAGATAGCTGTTTTAGCAGGTGATGGAGGGGAATGCACAATGCACAATGCAAAATGCAGGGTGGATGGTCGCGGAGTGGACAGTACCATTGATTCCTCCACGGTAGTAGCCGCAGCCGAGCGAAAAGCCAAAGAGATAGGATGTGTCATTGCCATCAGCGGTGCGACAGACTACATTACCGATGGATTGCATACAGAACAAGTGCATGGGGGTTCACCCTTGATGAAATATGTAACCGCGATGGGTTGCGGTGAGTCTGCCTTGATGGCGGCTATGGCGGCTGTTCAGCCAGACGCTATGCGAGCAGCGGTCAGCACGTTTACGCTAATGGGACTATGTGGAGAAAAAGCCGCTGAGATAGCCCAAGGACCAGGCTCGTTCAGGCAAAACTTTTTGGATCAGATATACGCAATAGGGAACGAAAACGAGAACCACAACGAAAACCACAACGAAAACGAAAACGAGAATGAAAACATTTGATTTATCGCTATATTTAGTAACAGACCGCTCTTTGGCAGCAGGAAGAAGTTTGACAGAGATTGTTCGTCAGGCTGTTCGCGGTGGAGTGACCATGGTTCAACTGCGTGAAAAGAACTGTTCTACACAGGAATTTATAGAGCAGGCAACGGCACTCAAACAAGTTCTGCAAGGAACCGGTGTTCCACTTATCATCAACGACCGCGTCGATGTGGCGCTTGCTGTGGACGCTGATGGCGTACATATCGGACAAAGCGACATGCCTTACAAGGAAGTAAGACGTCTGATGGGCAAAGACAAGATTATCGGTTTGTCGGTTGAGTCTATGCAAGACATAGACGTTGCCAATTCATTGGATGTCGATTACATAGGCATTTCTCCCCTATTTGCCACGCCGACCAAGCAGGATACCGCACGACCATTCGGTCTGGACGGGACACGCGAGGCTGTGCACCTCAGCCGTCATCCTGCCGTAGCCATTGGAGGTATTCATGCAGACAATGTAGAAGCGGTTCGGGCAACCGGCGTGCAGGGAGTGGCTGTCGTGTCGGAGATTATATCAGCAGAAGACCCTTATCTGGCAGCGAAAGGGATGAGAACGGGAACGACAACGACAACCACAACGACAACCACAACCATAACGGAAACGAAAGCCCAATCCCCATCTGCCAAATACAAGCGAGTGTTGACTATAGCAGGAAGTGATTCCGGAGGCGGTGCCGGTGTACAGGCGGACATCAAGACCATCTCTGCATTAGGGTGTTATGCAGCATCTGCCATCACGGCGGTAACGGTTCAAAACACCTTGGGCGTGCAAAGTGTAGAAGCTATCTCTATTCCCACCATCACAGGGCAAATACGCGCCGTGATAGACGATATTGGAGTAGATGCCGTCAAAATAGGAATGTTGCACTCTTCGGAAGTGGTAAAAGCAGTAGCCGATACCTTGCGCGAGTATAAAATAAAGAACATTGTGCTGGATCCTGTCATGGTATCTACGTCCGGTCATCGTCTCATCGAAGAAGATGCGATTGCTGCCCTTATGACAGAACTGATGCCGCTGGCTCGCGTGATTACGCCCAATATCCCCGAAGCAGAAATTCTGTTGGGAAGACCTCTCACTTGTCAAGCCGACTTGCCGGATGCGGCAAAAGATTTGGCAAACAAGTGCCAAACCTCGGTGCTACTGAAAGCCGGTCACCTAAAGGAAGACCAATTGGTGGATATTTTCTATGACTACGAAGAGAGCCGTTTATACCAATTTCCATCGCAACGTGTTTATTCTCGCAACACCCACGGCACAGGTTGCACCCTATCCTCCGCAGTAGCAAGTTATTTGGCACGCGGATACCAATTGCCGCAAGCAGTTGAGCAGGGCAAACAATATATCACCCAAGCCATTGATGCCGGAGTTCAATACGAGATAGGTCACGGCTTCGGACCCGTGCACCACTTTTTCGGTTTGGAACTGTTACGATAGATTGATCGGTCACTTTTTTGTTACTATTTACTACTTTTCAGTAGGAAAAATACATTATTTCGCAATTTGACCATTTTTGGGGAAAAATGTAAAATTGTTAATTAAAAATTGTTTACTATCTTTGCAGCCGATTTCTAAATTTATCTAAAAACTAAATAAAACATCCATCACTTATGTCAGAGCAAAAAATTATTTTTTCAAACAATCCGGACGAGTTAATGTCGTTGGATATAAATTTGCACGGAGGCGTTTTCGTTATTGTATGCGAAAGCGGCAAGATGCAAATTGAGCACGAAGGGGGTACAAATTTCCTTGAGCAAGACGATTTGATAGTCTGCAACCCGGAGTTCTTGGTAGGTCACTACATGCGTACGGCTGATTTCGTAGCCAAAGCTGCCTTTGTGACCGCAAGCGCTTTGGACGATATTCAATATGCGTGCATGCGCGATGTTGACTGCTACTGGGATAAAGCCAAATTTATCGAACAACATCCCATTATTCACATCAACGAAGAGCAAAAGGATCTTCTCAACGCTCTCGCAGTACTGATTAGTGCCTTTGCCAAAAAGAAACAATCGCGTCAATTGTCCCGCATGTACGAACTACTTGGACATATAGCATCTCTCATTGTGTTCTCATGGGTAGATGAACATGTGCTGTATGAGGAGCAACGTCAACAGGCTTTTGCAAAGCGCAAAGACCTACTGCTTCATCAGTTCCTTGTTTTGCTGCAAGAGACGCGTGGTACGGAGCGTGAGGTAAGTTGGTACGCATCCAGACTTAACATCACTCCTAAGTACCTGAGTGTGATTACTTTGAATAAATTCGGCAAGACGGCAATGCAACTGATACAGCAGACCGCTTGTCAGGAGATTAAACGTTTGCTACTGGAAACCAACGATTCCATCAAGGAGGTCTCCTACGCGATGAATTTCTCATCTTCGACGTTCTTCAGCAAATACGTTCATCGCCACTTCGGGCTACCACCTCACCGCTTGAGACGGAGAGAGAAGCAGTAAGGTATAGAACCTAAGTCATCACGTATGCGTCATTTCATCTGTCAGCCCTTGAGGGCAGTTGCCTTCATCTTTTTTGTAGTATTGACCGGAGTAGCCATGGCTATTCCGATTAATCGTACACCGTTCACGCACACCCAAACCGACGGAACAACGATTGTCGTCTATCCGTATGGCGACGAGAGTTACCACTACTTCACCAATGACCAAGGAGAACAACTGGTGCGCAATGAGGCGGGAGACTTTGTTGCATGCGGCAACAAGGAAGGGATAGCCCCTATAGAAGGGGATAGTCCCTATAGGAACTATAGGCCATATAGGAGGGAGAGGGAAGAGAAACGACAACCACGCCGAGCACGGCAAATATTTGGCAGAGACGCATTCTTAGCCCCGAAGGGGTTGGTGATATTGGTTGAGTTTGCTGACAAAAAGTTCCAATCGAGTAACCCTCCCACGGCAATCGACTCGCTGATGAACGGAACGGATTATCACTACGACGGTGCTACCGGTTCGGTTAGGCAGTACTTCACAGACCAATCCTTGGGACAGTACACGCCCCATTTTGAGGTAGTAGGTCCGGTGACGCTCCCGCATCCGTATAAGTACTATGGTGCCAACGATGCCCAAGGGCTTGATTCCAATTTGGCGGACTTTGTCATTGATGCCTGTTTGGCTGCCGATTCGTTGGCGGATTTTAGTGAGATAGACTTCGACAACGATGGTTATGTAGATTTTGTCTATTTGCTTTATGCCGGTTACGGAGAAGCAGACAAGCACGAAGAAGACCTGATATGGCCCTGCAACTGGGATTTGGATATCACCATCGAGGAAGGATACAGCACTCAAACCACCTACACGGCAAAACACTTACCGCAACTGGACGGCAAGTACATCAATAGTTACGCATGCAGCAACTGCCTCAAGCCCGACGGCAAACGTGCCGGGATAGGGAGTGTGTGCCACGAATACTCGCACGTCATCGGACTGCCAGACCTATATGATGTTTACTTCGGCAGCAACTACGACAATTATCTCACTCCCGGCAAGTGGCACATCATGGATCAGGGAGCATACAACAATGGCGGCAAGACGCCTCCGAGTTTCTCGCCGTGGGACAAGTATTTTTTAGGTTGGGCGGCCCCTACCCTGCTGGCGACATCCTCCAACGACACCCTGCCCGCAGATGGCAAGACCTATCGGTACATGGTTGCTGACGGCACAAGTCAAGAGACTACTTCCGAACAGAAAGTTTATTATCTGGAAAACCGCCAAAAAACAGGATGGGACGCATATGCCCCCGGTCACGGGATGTTGGTTTGGCGGGTGCAGTACGACTTCATTATTTGGGCGGTCAACGAACCCAACGCCAGCGAAAGCAAAGAGTACGGCAAACCCATGGCGAACGTGCATGGCAATGTCAACTATACATTGATTCCCGCCGCGGGGGACTTACGTTCGCAGTCAGCATCTCTCAATGCACAGTCGTCCACACCTTTTCCGGGAAACATGAACGTGCACTCGTGCAACATACTTGAGGCCTATCCACTGACGGACATAGAGGAGAACGATGGTGTCATCACGTATCGCGTCAAGGGAGGAGAGACGACAGCCATAACGACAACGACAACGGGAACGACAACGGAGACGATGAAGCTCATCCGAAACGGACAACTCGTTATCATCCGAAACGGCAAGGAGTATAATGCGCAAGGGGGAAGGAGAGATTAGAGTTTAGAGTGGAGAGTTCTTATTTTCGGTTTTGCCTCAACGACCTGCGGCAAGTCGCTGTATGGTGATAGGTGATTTAGATTAAAGATGTTAGAACGCGAGAAAGAGATTGAACGAATTACATGGTTTGGGATGGCGATTAATGCCGTTCTGACGATGTTTAAGTTGATAGCCGGCATCATAGGACACAGTTCGGCTATGCTTGCTGATGCGGTACATTCGTTGTCCGATTTCGTTAGTGACATCGTCATTTTGGTTTTTCTCAAAATATCCTGCAAAGGACGGGATAAAGATCACAAGTTCGGGCATGGTAAGTTTGAGACGATGGCGACGTTCATCCTTAGCATTATTCTTATCATCGTAGCGGCAGAAATACTGAGCCATGGTGTTCAAAACATTGTTGCCGTCATTCATGGCGATGTCATCGCCCACCCCACCCCAATAGCCTTGATTGCGGCGGTAGTCAGTATCCTTGGCAAAGAATTTTGTTACCAACTGACAGTCCGTGTAGGTCGTCGTGTCAACTCGCCTGCCGTGATTGCCAATGCGTGGCATCACCGCTCGGACGCCCTCTCGTCCGTAGGTTCGCTCATCGGCATCGGAGGTGCCATTTGGTTGGGAGATAAATGGGTCATCTTAGACCCTATCATGGGATGTTGCATCTCCATTGCCATCTTTGTTGTAGCTATCAAGATGGCACTGCCCGCCATGAAAGAGCTGCTGGACATAGCTCTGCCGGAAGAGACAGAGAAAGAGATTATTGCTATTGCAGCCGCTGTTCCGGGTGTGAGCGATGTGCATAATCTGAAGACCCGCCGCAACGGTCCGTCGGTAATCATAGACGCACACATTATGGTGATACACACCATGACCATTGTGGAAGCCCACGCGGTAGCCACGGAGGTAGAGCGGCGTTTGACGGAACATTTTGGCAAGGAAACACAAATCAATATCCATATCGAGCCAGATAATTTCAGTCACGAGAATCACGAATAATTCTTTTTCGTGTAGTTTTTCCATATATCGTTGCGTCTAAAAGGCAAACAACGAACAAAAAAGATGACACTCGAACAACAATTTAACGACCTCGTTCGGCAGAACAAGAGCACCATTTATTCGGTGTGCTATATGTTTTCCGACAACCGGGACGAAGTAGCCGATTTGTTTCAGGAGACACTGGTTAACCTGTGGAAGGGTTTTCAGTCTTTCCGTGGTGAGTCTGCCGTCAGCACATGGATTTACCGTGTGGCGATGAATACCTGCATATCGGCCGATCGCAAGAAACATCGTCATGCCGAATCTCTGTCTATGGATTTGGACCTGTTTGCTGCCACCAAGGACCGCGACACCCAACAGGTACAACAACTCTACGGCAGGATACACCAACTGAGTGTGGTGGATCGTGCCATCGTCATGCTGTGGTTGGAGAACCTCAGCTACGAGGAGATAGGACAAATCGTCGGCATCTCGGCACAGAACGTGAGCGTTAAACTTGTTCGTATCAAAGAACAACTAAAAAAAATGTAACTATGGAAAACTGTCAAGATCAAGAATTGCTGGCGATGCGCGAGCAACTCCATTTACTCAAAGAGAAACTGGATAAAGAGGTAATCGTTAACGACCATCTGTTGCGCGAGGTGACGCGCCAAAAAGTGCGCCGTCTCAACCGCAATGTTTGGCAGGAAGGTTTTGCCTGTTTGTTTGTCATCACATTCGGCACCTACGTTTTTTGTTACATGCACCTCAGTTGGTGGTTCATTGGGGCTACTATTCTCATGATGGTTGCATGTTTTCTGGCAACACTGATTCCTCACCGCCGGATTAAAATGAATGACATCCTGTCGGGTGATTTGCTCACGGTCGCCAAACAGGTTCGTAGGCTCAAACGCCTCTATCGTGAATGGTTGCGTTACGGAATACCCGCAATAGTTGTTTGGATGGGGTGGTTCTCCTATGAGATTATTCGGGTCTGCGACAACCGGCATGTCGGCATCAGCATGATCATTGGCGGCATCATCGGCGGAGTCATCGGAGGAGCAATCGGTCTGCACAATCACAAAAAACTCATCCGTGAAATGGACGAACTCATCGAGGACATCGAACAAATCTAACTACCCTTGTAGCTTGTCTTGCCGACAGCGGCCTATATTTCCTATAGCAGCGCAGCGACCTATATCAGCTATAGTTCCTATATCCCCCACCCCCTTCATAGGGGTTGGGGAGCTTCGTTCTCTGCATTCTTGATTTCCCTCGTCTCTTGAGCAAACATAACATTCATCATGTTTCTTTAGACTATTTTAGACTATTTATGATTAAAAATCATTTTGGGGGCACTTAAATTTGTGCATTTCAAAAAATTGTAGTAACTTTGCGCGGTTTTTGGTGTGGGCTCTTCATTCGGGTTAGATACCGCTCCGTAAGACATAAAAAAACGAACTTATAATATGGCACTATTTACTCAAATCAGCGAAGACATCAAACAGGCGATGCTCGCTAAAGACAAAGTAGCTCTTGACGCGCTACGTGGTATCAAAAAGG
>JAGHSR010000065.1 GCA_018065765.1 Candidatus Colicola coprequi | reverse complement strand
ACATCGAGCTGGATCATGTATTTCGCCAAACCAATGTTCAGTTTGTAGAAATCCTCAATCAGGTGAGAAACAATACCCTCACACAAGAGGGATTGGATGCACTCAATAGTCGATATAGCGACACCATTCGATTAGATAAAGCCATTCTACTTTCCACGCACAATCATAAGGTGGATGCCATCAATTCACACGAGTTGGAACAACTGAAAGGAAAACTATACACTTATAAGGCCGAAATCAAACATACTTTTCCGGAATCCATGTACCCAATGGATGCAGAGTTACACCTCAAAGTGGGAGCCAAGGTGATGTTTACCAAGAATGACAGTTCACCGGACAAACGCTATTTCAACGGCAAATTAGGTGTAGTAACATCGCTAAAAAAAGACGAAATAGAAGTGACATGTATAGATGAGCAAACCATACATGTCAATCGTGAAACGTGGGAAAATATACGCTACGTCACACGCGACAATTCCGATGAGATTCAAACCGAAGTTGCCGGCACATTCTCCCACTTCCCGTTACGATTGGCATGGGCTATCACTATCCACAAAGCCCAAGGACTGACCTTTGATCAAGTTATCATTGATGCTGGGGACGCTTTCGCTTCGGGACAAGTGTATGTGGCTCTATCTCGTTGCCGCACGTTAGAAGGTATCACGCTTACCGAGAAGATTCCCAAACACGCATTGACCAACGCACCGGAAGTAGTACAGTTTACACAAAATCAACCTGCTATTCATCAGGTAGAACAATGGCTGGAGTCATCTGAGAAAGAGTATTTTTTGCAATTGCTCATAGGATTATATGACTTTAAAACTGATTTGCATTTCGTGGAACGATTGCAGCATATCTGTAGGAGCAAATCTTTTACCCAACCTATAGCCTCGGATTTTTTAGCCCAATTGGCATCTACACTGACCGATTGGCAAAAAGTAGCAGAGACGTTTCAAATACAATTGCAGCGAATCCTATTGCATTCGGCAGTTTCAACCTGTCCTACTCAGAATGAAAAAGATATGCAGCATTATCTACAAGAGCGATTAAAAGCATCCGGTGAGTATTATGACAAGCAAATGAGCAATCTGATTCAGCAAATCAAGAGTTCATCTATCTCTACAAACGACAAAGATGATGCTAAAACTTATCAAGACACTATTGAGGAATGGCTGATTGACTTGTCTCGAAAACAATATCTGATGGTGCACATCCATGAGCAGCCATCTATTCGATACTGGTTTACACTTCGCAAAAAATTCGGGAAATCTAAGAAAAAAAGCACTATCAAATGGGATAAACGAAAATCGGATATTAAGGCAGAGCATCGCATAGCATTAACCGCTTTTCGTTCTGCACAATTGCTTTTTCAAGGTAAAGACATTGAGGCGATAGCCCGTGAACGAGAACTTCCCGAGAAAGATATCATCATGCACATCCAATACGCCATTCGCGAAAAGTTAGTTCGCCTCTCGCAATTAAGTAAAAAAGATAAAAAGAAACTATTTCTTTAACTCCGACAAGAGCAACTGAATATCGTGACTGAATACTCGATCGTACGACATTTGGTTCTTCACATTTTCCACAGAATGTAGCACCGTAGAGTGTGAACGATGTCCTAACTGATTACCTATCTCCTGCAATGAGCAATCGGTTAGCTCCTTAGCGAGATACATAGCCATCTGACGGGCTCTTGTGACGTCTTTTTGGCGAGATTTACTCAGCAGAATCTTCTCAGGCACTTGGGTGTATTCACTCACCACGCCCAATACATCAGCCAACACTATTTCTTTGGGCACCAAATGGACCAAACGGCTTACAATTGATTGCACCATTGACATATCCACATCGCAATTCATCAAAGTGGAATACGCCATCAGAGATGCCAATATACCTTCTATATCACGAATGTTTTGACATGCGTTTGTTGCGATATAATCCACTAACTCTTCTGATAACTCTATTCCGTCACGACGCATCTTATCCAATAGGATAGCCTTGCGTAGATTGAAGTCAGGACGCTGTATTTCAACAGATAATCCCCACTTAAAACGAGTAAGAAGCCGCTCCTCCACATCCTGAAGTTGAAGGGGAGAGCGATCGCTTGTAAGAATAAGTTGCTTCTGCGACTGATGCAGGTAATTGAATATATGGAAGAATGTATCTTGTGTGCCCTTCAAACCAGAGAAATACTGAATATCATCTACTATCAGCACATCTACGTTCTGGTAGAAGAGCAAAAAATCAGGGATTTTGTTGGTCGCACAAGCATTTTGATATTGCAACTTGAATGTATTGGCACTCACATATAATACCTTGCAGTTGGCTATGGTGCGTGCCACTTGATTTCCAATAGCTGTAGCCAAATGTGTTTTTCCAACACCACTTCCACCATATATAAATAATGGATTAAAAATGGTCCGTCCCGGTTTTTTTGCTATTTCCACACCGGCTGTACGTGCCAATTTGTTGGTCTCACCTTGAACGAAATTGGAGAATGTGTACAACTCGTTGAGTTGTGTATTCCAATCATCCGTTTGGACATGATTTAGGACAATGCGCGAGCCGTTACCTGCATTCTCTGATGGCATAGTAGTTACCTTGCCGGTCGTAGAGTCCATCAGCACACGATACTCCAATTGCGTCCCTTTCCCGAAAACACGAACGATGGCTTTCCCAAGCAAATCAATATAATTCTCCTCTATATACTCAACCACGAATTGACTCTTAACACGCAAAA
>JAGHSR010000102.1 GCA_018065765.1 Candidatus Colicola coprequi | reverse complement strand
CAGAGATTCTCGTCGTGGACGAAGTCCTCGCCGTCGGCGATGCCGAGTTCCAAAAGAAAGCTATCGGCAAGATGCAAGACGTGAGCAAAGGGGAGGGTAGGACGGTCTTGTTTGTGAGCCATAATATGGATAGTAAGTTGAATCTATGCAAAAATGGTGTTGTGATGGATAAGGGCTCAGTTGTTTATTCAGGTACTATTTTTGATTGTGTTAATAATTATCTAAAAGATAATAGCGTTACAAATATTTACTCCAGTTGTAATGATACGAAACAGATTTATGTGAAATATGTTGCTCCGGTTGATGAGAAAAATAATGTATTGGAAACGGCATCTTATTTTTTTGCAAATCATGTAAAGTATGAAGTACAGGTTGCTTGTAATGACAGTAATTTTGATTTTCACAATTGCGTCTTGGAACTATCTGTACGAACTCATCGAAATATGTTGATGTTTTGCTCTGAATATAACTTGTCAAAGTCTGATTTTGTAAATGGTATTGCTAAATTTTATGTCGAGTTGCCTTCGTCCCTGCTTGCTCCGGGTAGTTATCTAGTTGGTAACGCTATTCATCAGCCCAATGTATGTGTGTATGATAATGTGTCTCAAAGTTCATCTTTTACAATTTTGGATACGAATTCTCCTTACTTAAAATACAATGGAGTAAATCAAGGCGTTGTGTATGTAGAACCAAAATGGGTAAACGTAAAATGCTAAATTTTTGTACCTTATATATAGCAACTATGCTGCAAAAGGGCTGGCGATGTATTGGTCGCTTAAACGGGTGTGTCCGGAGTTCCGACTCTATGTGTTTGCTTTCGATGATATCCTTGCGGATGCATTGAAGATGATGACGCATCCGGAGGTTACTGTGGTGACATTAGCAGAGTTTGAAGATGAGGATTTGCTACGCGTGAAACCTACTCGTACGGCAGGAGAATACTGCTGGACATGCTCATCAAGTACCATTTACTATTGTTTGACGCACTTTGATTTGGACCACTGTACGTATATTGATGCCGATCTGTATTTCTTCTCTAATCCAAGAGTATTGATTGACGAAATGGGAGATGATGATGTACTAATTACGGAGCATAGGTATACTCCTAAATATGATCAATCTGCTACAAGTGGCAAGTATTGTGTTCAGTTTATGACTTTTAAGAATACGGAGCGTGGAATGGCTGTGTTGAAATGGTGGAGAGAGAGATGCTTAGAGTGGTGCTATGCACGGAAAGAAGATGGAAAGTTTGGGGATCAAAAGTATTTAGATGATTGGAACACACGTTTTGATGGCGTGTGTGAGTTGCAGCATTTGGGTGGTGGAGTGGCGCCATGGAATATGCAGCAATATATTTTTTTTAAGAAAAGAACAAGACTGTTCTCTTCAAAAATTGTTGGAAAAGACATTGCAAGTGGCAGAGAGTTTGATCTTGTGTTTTTTCATTTTCATAATTGCGAATGTTTTAAGAAAGGTGTGCTTAGAGAGTGGAAACTTACTGGATATGAATTACCAGAAAGTGTTCGTTGTTATATTTATTGTACCTATCTCCCCGTTCAAGAGAGAGCCTATCGAACTATGAAAAAACAATTTGGAATGGATGGTGTTGCAACGAAACAACAGCCTATTGTGCGTTGGTGGAGTTATTTGATGAGAATTCGAAGGAGATATTTTGTCGAGAAGGATAATAGATATTCCTATTGGTTAGATTGATATGAGTGAACCAAAGATAATACAACTCCCCAAGATGGGGGATCGCAGAGGAAATCTCTCTGTGGTGGAGCAATTGAAGCAAGTGCCGTTTAAGATTGAACGAGCATTTTGGATTTACGATGTTCCGGGTGACTCGTGTCGTGGTGGTCATGCCTTCCGCGAGACGGAAGAGTTCGTTGTGGCACTGAGTGGCAGCTTCGATTTGGTGCTGCACGATGGAGAAAAAGAGCAAGTGTTTCATCTCAATCGCTCGTACTATGGTGTGTATGTTCCGAAGATGATGTGGCGCGAGATGCGAAACTTTTCCACCAACTCGTTGGCGCTCGTGGTGGCTTCTACTCCGTATCGTGAGGAAGACTATATCATGGAATTTGAGGAATTCCAGAAGGGGAAGAGGATCGTGAAGAGTGAAGAGAGAAGAGTGAAGAGTGAGGAGAAGGCAGTGAAGAACGGGTGGCATATTGAGAATCCGTCTGTCTATGATTGTTCGGTGATTGATTTGCCGAAGTATATGTTTGACGAAGGCAACCTGACTTGGGTGCAGGGTGGGGAGAATGTTCCGTTTGACCTGAAGCGCACGTTCTACCTCTATGATATTCCCGGAGGTGAGGCGCGTGGTGCGCATGCACATAAAGAGTGCCATCAGTTTTTGATTGCAGCCAGTGGGGCTTTTGAAGTAGTGCTGGATGATGGTGTGAATAAACGTACGGTGATGCTTAATCGCCCATTCTGCGGTCTGCATATCCCGCCCGGAATATGGGCTGCTGAGCAAGGATTCTCTAGCGGTAGCGTCTGTCTGGTACTCGCAAGCGAAGTATATGAGGAGAATGATTATATTCGCAATTATGAGGATTTTTTGAACTATAGAAAAAAGTTGAAACAATGATAAAACTTTTGGATTTGCAGGCCATCACGGCTATGCATGGAGATGAGTACAAGGCTGCGGTTAATCGTGTGATTGATAGCGGTTGGTTTCTCCAAGGAAATGAGTATAAGCTGTTTGAAGCTGATTGTGCGCGGTACATCGGCACGAAGCAGTGTGTTGCTGTTGCCAACGGTCTGGATGCCCTCTATCTGCTGATGCGCGGCTATAAAGAAATGGGAATCATGCAGGATGGGGACGAGATTATCGTTCCTGCTAATACCTATATCGCTACTATCATTGCCATCACGCGTAACAACCTTGTGCCGGTGCTGGTTGAACCTACATGGGAGAATTTGGAGATTGATATCGATAAGATTGAGGCGGCAATCACTCCGAAGACTAAGGGCGAGATGATTGTGACCCTCTATGCTCGTGTGGCCTATAATGATAAGTTGGGCGGGATTTGCAAGTAGCATAGCGTGAAACTGATGGAGGAATGCGGCCAGAGTCACCGCTGCGCTTTG
>JAGHSR010000135.1 GCA_018065765.1 Candidatus Colicola coprequi | reverse complement strand
TCAGGCTACCAGCCTCACCCGGAATATAAACATTGCTCCAGAACTCTTTCTTGAGCGCGTCGATTTTCTCAATAGCGGTCTTCAGGCTCTCGGCAGTGCGTCCCATACCGACGAAGTCCCACATGATGAGACCCAGTTCTTTGTGGAGACTATCCACTGAGCGTGAACCCTGAACAGACATAAGTTTTTGAATCTTATCTTCTACTTTCTTCTCAGCCTCAGCGAACTCAGGCAGGTCAGTTGACATACGAGGTACGCCAATCTGGTCACTCAAGTAGTTTTGGATAGTGTAAGGAAGTACGAAGTATCCATCAGCCAATCCTTGCATCAAGGCACTTGCCCCCAGACGGTTAGCACCGTGGTCGGAGAAGTTAGCCTCACCAATGCAGAACAGACCCTTAACGGATGTTTGCAGTTCATAGTCAACCCAAATACCACCCATGGTATAGTGGATAGCAGGGAAGATCATCATTGGGTTCTCGTACGGATTCTCGTCCACGATTTTCTCATACATTTGGAAGAGGTTACCATATTTCTGAGCCACAACATCTTTACCAAGGCGTTGGATAGCATCACTGAAATCCAGGAATACTGCCAAACCGGTATTGTTTACGCCATAACCCTTATCGCAACGCTCTTTGGCAGCACGGCTTGCCACGTCACGTGGTACGAGGTTACCGAATGCCGGATAACGGCGCTCCAAGTAGTAGTCACGATCTTCTTCAGGGATATCACGACCCTTGATTTCGCCGGCTTGCAGACGTTTGGCATCTTCCAGTTTCTTAGGAACCCAAATACGTCCGTCGTTACGGAGCGATTCGGACATCAGAGTCAGCTTACTTTGGAAGTCACCGTGCTTAGGAATACAGGTCGGGTGAATCTGTGCGTAGCAAGGGTTAGCGAAGTAAGCACCATGGCGATACATCTGCATAGCTGCAGAACCGTTACTTGCCATAGCGTTAGTGCTGAGGAAGAAGGTATTGCCGTAACCACCGGAAGCGATAACAACAGCGTGACCGAAGAAACGCTCGATACGGCCGGTAACTAAGTTACGAGCAATAATACCGCGAGCGCGTTCGGTGCCATCAGCATCCTTAATCATAACGATATCCAACATCTCGTGACGATTGTACATCTTCACTTTGCCCTTACCAATCTGACGGCTGAGAGCTGAGTATGCGCCCAGCAACAGTTGTTGACCGGTCTGTCCTTTAGCATAGAAAGTACGGCTTACCTGTGCACCACCGAAAGAACGGTTGTCGAGCAATCCGCCATATTCGCGAGCAAAAGGAACACCTTGTGCCACACATTGGTCAATGATGTTGTTGCTGACTTCAGCCAAACGATAAACGTTAGCCTCGCGAGCACGAAAGTCACCACCTTTGATAGTATCGTAGTAGAGACGATGAACAGAGTCACCGTCGTTTTGATAGTTTTTAGCAGCATTGATACCCCCTTGTGCTGCGATAGAGTGCGCACGACGAGGTGAATCTTGAATGCAGAAATTGAGAACATTAAATCCCATCTCTGCCAGCGAAGCAGCAGCCGAAGCACCAGCCAAACCGGTACCTACAACGATGATATCAAGACGACGCTTGTTAGCAGGATTCACCAATTTCTGATGATCCTTGTAGTTAGTCCACTTTTTCTCCAGTGGACCTTGTGGTATCTTCGCCATTTCAGGCGTTATGATATTATTTGCTTGTGCCATACTTATGCAATCATTAAACCGATGTTAACACCGAGGAAATACAAAACTACAATCATGAACAATCCTACTGCAATCGTTGCGAAGACTGTACCAATCACTTTGATTCGTTTGAGCCAAATGAGGTTGCTCCAACCGAGAGTTTGCAGAGCAGACCAAACACCATGACTGAGGTGGAACCACAGACCTACCAGCCAAATAATGTAAACAAGGCAGTAGATAATACCGCTCCAACCACTGGTGAACAGAGCAGTAACGATAGCGCTACCGTTCTGGGGGTCGAACATAGAGGTTTGTACGCCGAACAACTCAGCGAACTGCATTTTGAACCACATGTTGTAGAGGTGCAGGCACAAGCCGAGGATTACGATGATACCGAGAACGAGCATGTTTTTGGATGCCCAATCCACACCTTCCTGACGAGCCTCAATCGCATAGCGATCTTTGCCACGCGCTGCGAGGTTCTGAATAGTCAGATAGATCGCAAAACAGAAGTGAACCACTACACCCAGAGCCAAAACCAGTGTGCCGGCAATCGCATACCAGTTGGCGCCAAGCATTTCACAGATCCAATTGTAACCCGCTGTCCCAAACAGGTCGTCAACGACCAAGCAAATATTCATGCTTCCGTGGAACAGGAGAAAAAGGACCAAGAACAGGCCGGTAATAGACATAATGAATTTACGGCCGATAGATGAATCTTTTAACCACATAATGATTTGTTATAATTAGAATTTATTTGTTTTTTTGCAATGACGCGCAAAGGTACTACATTTTTTTCGAACAGGCAAATTTAATCTACCAAAAAACAAAATTATCGAGCACGGAGTATAATTGCGATGATGATAGGAGCGCCAAAAAGCGCGCTGACAGTGGAGATTGGCAATGGATAAGTGAACAAAGCACAGATGCAATCGCACGCGAGTAATAAGTTGGCACCCAGCAACATCGCCACCGGAATAACCTTGCGATGGTCGGTGGTGCGAAGCAGTCCCCGAGCAATATGAGGAACAGCCACCCCCACAAACGCGATAGGGCCGCAATAAGCAGTAACGATGCCCGCTAAGAGAGAGGTAACGATGACTATACACACGCGCGCGCGTTCTATATTAACACCTAATGCGCGCGCGTAAGCCTCGCCTAAAAGCAGACCATTGAGTGGCTTGAGCAGAAACAGCAGCAAAACCATAGCCACTGTAATGACGGAAACGAGAACAACTATCTCGTTCCATCCCGTCCCGTTCAAACTGCCAAATGTCCAAACAACAAACATCTTAAGCGAATCGGGATTGGCAAAATTCTGAATCAAAGTGACTAACGCGCCCACCACCGAGCCGACCATCATTCCTACGATGAGCAAAGAGACATTGCTGTGGATGTGGCGCGAGATGGACAACATCAGCAACGTAACCGCTGCTGCTCCTGCCAAAGCAGCCAAAGGGATACCCACAGAAAAAGCAGCCGTCGTCAGAATCGGCGAGATAGTGAGCATTGTGAGGACGGCAACACCGAGCGACGCACCCGAATTGATACCCAAAATATACGGACCCGCCAAGGGGTTACGAAAGAGAGTTTGCAGTAGGACACCGGCTACACTAAGTGCCATACCGGCAAGAATAGCGGTGACTGCCTTAGGCAAACGCAGTGACAGGATGAGTTGGGACGTTGTGGTTTCAGCAAAGACACTTTGCCAAATCTCACGGGGTGAAAACCACTGACTGCCGATACATACATTAAGCACAAACAGCGCTACGAAAAGCGCTGTCAGTACAATGTATATGCAGGAAAGACGTTTCACGGGGTGAACTAATATTGTTCTTCGGCAGAAGGGAAAGTAGAATCCTTGACTGCCGTCACATAGGCGTCAACAGCGTTTTTCACGTCAGCAGCCAACGAAGCAAAGTGGCGGAGGAACTTGGGTTTGAATCCCTGATTGAGTCCCAACATATCGTGCAGAACGAGCACCTGTCCATCGGTAGCATTTCCGGCTCCTATTCCAATGACGGGACAAGCAACCGCTTGCGTCACCTCGGCTGCCAAGTTAGCCGGAATCTTCTCCAACACGATGGCGAAGCAGCCGGCTTCATCAAGGAGTTTGGCGTCATGCAACAATTTGTCTGCCTCTGCTTGTTCCTTGGCGCGCAAGCCGTATCCGCCAAACTGGTTGACACTCTGAGGGGTCAAGCCGAGGTGCCCACACACCGGCACACCGGCTTGAATCATGTGACGAATCTGCGGGAGGATTTCTTCACCGCCCTCCAGTTTGACAGCATCAGCCCCGCTCTCCTTGAGCATACGGATAGCATTAGCAACAGCTTCGGTCTCAGACACTTGATAGCTGCCAAAGGGCATATCTATAACAACCAACGCATGTTTGGCTGCTCGCACCACTCCGCGCGTGAGAAAAATCATTTCATCCACCGTGATAGGTAGAGTAGTGGCATTGCCGCAAACCACATTGGAAGCAGAGTCGCCCACGAGGAACATATCCACCCCTGCTTCGTCCACGAGGGAAGCAAGCGTAAAATCGTAACTGGTGAGCATAGCTATCTTCTCGCCGTCCTGTTTCATCTGGCGAAGGCGAGCCGTTGTGATTTTTTGTCTATCTGAATTGAGATACATAATTAGAACTGACGATTAACATTTCTGCGTTGACGAACACCCACACAACGACAAATCTTGTTGTATCGGCGTTGAGCCTGTTTGATGCGCAGTTTGGACTGAGACTCGTTCCAAATGGTGTAGGATAGTTTGATTCCGCAAGCGAAATAACCGTATTTGCTAACGAGTTGTGACATTCCCTGCGACTGCCCCTCCGCCATATTAGCCTTTAGCACCGATTCGTATTGGCGTTCAAATGGAGGCGAAACCATCATAGACGACAGGCTCATCGTTGAGACATTATTGGTTTTGGACAGATTGTGGTACATAAAACCGTCTCCGTACGTGTACATACCGAAATCGGCATAAACGCCTATACCGAAGGCACCTTTGTCACGAACGGGTATCTCGAAGTTGAAGTCGCCCGCCAACGAAACCATAAACTGAGGAAAGACCGTTTTGTCCATGGGCATACTGTTGGTTTGATAGTACTCTTTGTTCCCTGCGGAATAAACGAAATCCAGCCCTCCCTGCCGTGAACCATCGTTTCGGTCATCCGGAGTGGCGGTAGGGCTACCTACAGTGACTTGTGTTACGGTGTTTTCGACCCACAGATTGGCATAGTCCAATTTCTGCTGATACCAGCCCATAATAGGCAGTGATAATTTAGGTCCTACAAAGAAAGACCATTTGTTGCCAAAGAAGCCAATCTGCACCGGCACAGAAACCATCAACTGGCGGTCATATTCGCGGAACGTACCAATTTGGTAATTGACGCGCAACATGTCTCCGTCGTACTCCATAGCAGCCGGAACGACGTAAGTATCGGTAAGATTGGTAGCCTTGAACTCGCTTTGCGAGAAATCCGCCGAAACGCCTATGCGGAAGCCCACGTAGTGCTGCGACTTGTACTTGTAGGACAAATCCAGTCCGGCATTGATATTGGGTACCCATTTACCATACTCCGACACATAAGTCATGGCCGATGTACCGCCACGAAAGCCTATTTCAAAACCATGTTGTGCCGACATTGTCATTGAAAACGCCATCAGAGCAACGAGTATGAGTCCTTGCCTGAGCGCGCGTGTGTGTGTGTTCAATTTCATATTTTGTCAGTTAAGTTATATTTATTGCCAAACCGTATTCAACATACGTTGGTAGCTACGGTAGCGCCACTGTGCATTTTCCTTGGCAGCAGCATAGAGTTCAGCAGCCTCTGCCGGGAACTGTTTCATCACAGAAGCGAAGCGCACTTCGCCCTTGAGATAATCCTCAAAGTTATCCCAGTTAGGTTCTTTGCTATCCAATGCAAACGGAT
The DNA here is from genome assembly GCA_018065765.1 of Candidatus Colicola coprequi. Taxonomy (GTDB): domain Bacteria; phylum Bacteroidota; class Bacteroidia; order Bacteroidales; family Paludibacteraceae; genus Colicola; species Colicola coprequi. Next base: position 4,974 of record JAGHSR010000135.1, on the reverse strand, counting down.
TCTTGCCCTCAGCTTCGAGTTGTGGGTTGTATCGCCACAAGTGCCAGTAGCCGCATTCAACTGCCTTGGCTTCTTCTGCTTGCGACTTGCCCATACCGGCTTTCAGACCGTGGTTGATGCACGGAGCATACGCGATGATGAGCGATGGTCCCGGATAAGCCTCTGCTTCGCGGATGGCCTTGAGTGTTTGTGCTTGGTCTGCTCCCATAGCCACCTGAGCGACATAGACATAGCCGTAGGTGGTGGCTATCATACCCAAGTCTTTCTTGCGAACACGCTTGCCTGCGGCTGCAAACTTAGCAATAGCTCCAAGAGGTGTGGACTTAGACGCCTGACCGCCCGTGTTGGAATAAACTTTGGTATCCAGTACAAGGATATTGACATCCTCTCCCGACGCGATGACGTGGTCTAAGCCTCCGTAACCGATATCGTACGAAGCGCCGTCCCCACCGATAATCCATTGGGAGCGTTTGACTATATGGTCTTTGTATTGAAGAATCTGCTTGCAGGTATCGCAACCGCACGCGGTCATAGCCGCCAGCATGGGTTCGTAGAGACGTTTGGTAACTTCGGCATTGTTTTTGTTCTCTATCCACTCCGTGAACATTGCCTTCAGTTCATCCGAGCATTGGGTGCATTCCAATCCCTGACGCATCAAGCGTTCCAGACGTTCTTTGATTTTGCGGTGAGCAATCTGCATGCCTAGTCCGTATTCGCAGAAGTCTTCGAACAGGGAGTTAGACCAAGCCGGACCGTATCCCTTTTCGTTGGTGGTGTAAGGGGTAGAAGGCACAGAACCTGAATAGATGGACGTGCACCCGGTAGCGTTGGCTGCGATCTCGCGGTCGCCAAAGAGTTGACTGATGAGTTTGAGGTATGGTGTTTCGCCGCAACCCGAGCAAGCTCCGGAGAACTCAAACAGAGGAGTGGCAAACTGTGAGTTCTTGACAGTCTGCTGAACATCAATCAGGTCTTGTTTGGACTTGACGTGAGTCACGCAATAATCCCAATTGCCGGCTTCAGCCATTTGGCTTTCGAGGGCTACCATTTGTAGGGCTTTGCCTGTTTTGGGATTACCCGGGCAGACATCTACGCAGTTGCCACAGCCCAAGCAGTCCATCACGCCGACCTGCATACGGAAGTGCATGCCTTTGAGAGCAGCGGGGGCTTTCATTTCGCGTGTAGCAGCCGCGAAGCCTTTCTGTTCCTCGTCATCCAAGACGAATGGACGGATACATGCGTGAGGGCAGACATAAGCGCACTTGTTGCACTCGATACAGTTGTCCGCATTCCAAACAGGAACAAAAGCGCTCACCCCGCGTTTTTCGTATTTAGCCGTACCACTTGGCCACGTACCGTCTTCTATGCCGCGAAAAGCGGACACGGGCAGCAAGTCGCCATCTTGCCCATTGATAGGACGAACCACTTGCGTTATAAATGCGGGTTCATCGTCGTCGTTCACGGCTGCATCGGTCTTCAGATTAGACCACGCGGGGTCAATAGCCAGCAGGTGGTACTCATTACCACGATCCACTGCTGCGTAGTTCTTGTTGACCACATCTTCGCCCTTCTTGCCGTAGGACTTGACAATGAAATGTTTCATTTCCTCAACCGCTTTTTCTACCGGAATGACCTCCGTGATGCGGAAGAAAGCAGATTGCAGGATGGTGTTGGTGCGGTTGCCCAACCCTATTTCTTGTGCAATCTTGGTCGCGTTGATGAAATAGACTTGGATGTTATTGTCGGCAAAGTATTTCTTGACCCGATTGGGCAAGTTGCGTTTGAGTTCCTCTGCATCCCATATTGTATTGAGCAGGAAAGTGCCGTTCTTCTGCAAACCGCGTGTAACGTCGTACATTTGCAGATAAGCCTGCACGTGGCACGCCACAAAGTTAGGTGTGGTAACCAAGTAGGTTGAGTGAATCGGTTCGTCACCAAAGCGCAGGTGCGAGCAAGTGAACCCTCCCGATTTCTTGCTGTCGTAACTGAAATAGGCTTGGCAATACTTGTCGGTCCCTTCGCCAATAATCTTAACGGAGTTCTTATTCGCTCCCACGGTACCGTCCGCGCCTAAACCGTAGAACTTAGCTTGGAACATCCCCTTGCCGCCCATGGCTATCTCTTCCCCAACGGGCAGAGAGGTAAAGGTGACGTCGTCGTTGATGCCCACGGTAAAGTGGTTCTTAGGCATAGGCAGTGCCAAGTTCTCATACACGGCCAACATCTGGGCAGGAGTTGTATCGTTGCTGCCTAAGCCATAACGGCCGCCGACAACTAAGATATTACCCAAGCCTAATTCCTGGAGAGCATCCTTAACGTCCAAGTAGAGAGGTTCGCCATTTGCGCCGGGCTCTTTGGTTCGGTCTAATACGCAGATACGCTTAACCGACTGAGGGAGAGCCTCCTTCAGGTATTTGAGTGAGAACGGACGATAGAGGTGTACGTTGATCATACCGAGTTTCTTGCCGTTTAGGTTCTCGTAGTCTATCACCTCGCGAATCGCTTCGCATGCCGAACCCATGCCAATAATGATATTCTCGGCATCGGCAGCACCGTAGTAGGAGAACGGACGATATTTGCGGCCTGTGATCTCGGATATACGATCCATATAATCGCTGACGATATCGGCGACAGCGTCGTAGTACGTATTGCTTGATTCACGATGGGCGAAGAAGACGTCGGGGTTCTCCGCCATGCCTCGCATCACGGGTCGCATGGGGCTGAGTGCACGTTTGCGGAATGCTTCCAATGCCTCCATGTCCACCAACGGCCGCAAGTCCTCCATATCCACCACTTCAATCTTTTGGTACTCGTGTGACGTGCGGAAGCCGTCGAAGAAATTGAGGAAAGGAACACGGCTCTTGATGGTGCTCAGGTGAGCCACCCCGGCAAGGTCCATCACTTCCTGCACACTCCCTTCTGCTAACATGGCAAAACCTGTTTGGCGACAAGCCATCACATCTTGGTGGTCACCGAAGATGCAAAGCACATGACTTGCGAGCGTGCGCGCCGACACGTGGAAGACGGTGGGGGTCAATTCGCCGGCAATCTTGTACATATTGGGAATCATCAGCAGCAAGCCCTGCGATGCTGTAAACGTGGTAGTGAGTGCACCGGCTGCCAAACTGCCGTGTACAGCACCGGCTGCACCGGCTTCACTTTGCATTTCCTGCACCATCACTGTTTCGCCAAACATATTCTTTCTGCCGGCGGCAGCCCATTCATCTACATTTTCCGCCATAGGCGATGACGGGGTGATCGGGTAGATGGCAGCCACTTCTGTAAACATATACGCTATATGCGCCGCAGCAGCATTCCCGTCACACGTCATAAATTTCTTCTCTTTCATACCTTATGTATTTTTTTTAGTTTCATTCTCCACTCTCCATTCTCCACTCTCCATTCTCTCTAGTATAAGAACCCAAACATCCACAACGGCAGTTGTTTGCCGTGTCCGTGTTCCAAGTCCGCGACGGCGGTATAGCGGAACCCTGCCTTAGGTGGGACTTGGTCCAGCACGTCTATTTTCATCTGCCCATCCACCAGGAAGGTTGCGTTCTCGGTGGCGTTGAGCTTATGAATACCGTGCAGCGCTGTGTAGAAGAACGTCTCTGCCACGGATTGCATGGCCACTTGTCGTGTGGAGGAGACGTAGCACAGATTGGGGTTCTGCAAATAGACCCTTGCCGGCTTCATCGGATATTCCTTTCCGTCGGCGTACAGCAAGTTGAGCAGACGGGCATCTTTGAGATACTTGATGTAGTTCATGATCGTTGCACGGGATGTATCGGTAGCTTCAGCCAAGTGACTGACGTTCAGACTGCAAGGCAATTCCTCAAGCAACAGGTTAAGCAGCAGACGGATCTTGTTCAGATAGGGAATCTCTATCTGCTTGACCAACAGGATATCCACCTCCAACATCATGTTCATGATTTTGAGCAACTGGTCGGTAAAATTATGCTCCTCGTTGTAGTAAGGGTAGTATCCCTCGCGCAGATAGTCCTCAAAGTAGTACAGCGGCTTCACATGGGAACAGACCTGTGTGGCTATCTGCTCATGGTTGGTCAGGATCTCGTGAAGAGAATAAACAGGCAGGTTGGTGTGCAACTTAACATTCAGGTACTCACGGAAACTCAGTCCGCGAAGGTTGTACATCTTAACCAGATGTCCGATATCCTGATTGCCTTCTATCAGCCGCATCACGGGCGACGCGGTGAAAACAATGTGCAGATTGGTGTAGTGAAAATAACAATCGCGCAACTCTTTAGACCAGTTCGGATACTTGAAGGTCTGGTCTAACAGCAGCGTCTTCCCTCCTGCCCGGACGAACTCGCCCGCAAACTCGTAGAGTGAATGCTGCGCAAAATAGAAGTTGTTGAAATTGACATAGAGTGTTTCGCGTGCCTTGCCGGGCTCGCGTGCAAGCAATTCTTTGGCGTACGACAATAGAAAATCCGTTTTACCGACTCCTCGACCGCCTTTGATTGCGATAAGACGGTCATCCCAATTGATTTCGTCCATCAGTGTGCGCCTGATGGGTACATTGACGTGAGTAACTAAGAACTCGTGTGTTTGATAAAAACTATCCAGCATAATTCCTATTGTTGTTTGCGCATCGTGCATCGTGCATCGTGCATTGTGCATCGTGCATTGCGCACGCGTCCCGCGCGCTTCGATTAGGCCGGCAAAGGTACTGCAAAATTTTTAATTACGCAAATTTTTTGAATGGAAAAATGGAGAAATGAGAATTGAGAAATAAGAATGGAGAGTTTTTAGGGTTGTTTGGGGGGATAGCGGTAGCGGTAGTGGTAGTCGATACCGATGAGGCTGCCGGCAAAAGTAAGAATTTCCCCGAACGCGACAAGAACGGTATGGTCAATGACTCCGGGCGGGTCAATGACCAGACCTGCGACGAGCAGTCCACAGCCGAAGAGACACATGAGGAGTGCTGCGATGAGTTGTATGAGTTCTTTG
>JAGHSR010000117.1 GCA_018065765.1 Candidatus Colicola coprequi | reverse complement strand
ATATTTTAGGCATAGTACTCATTTCTGTAATGGGGCTTGCAAGTTGCAGTGTGCTGGACAAAGAACCGCTTGATCAGTTTACAAACGATAACTTCTGGAGCAGTTCTGCCAATGTCGAAGCCTATGCTAACGTTTTTTACAACCAGTTCGCCGGTTATGGAAATGGAACCGGCACCAATGGTTGGTTCTTCTTCAAGTGCTTGAGTGACGACCAGGCCGGTCGTGAATTCCAAGACTGGGATCATAAGAGTTTGACTACCACTAATGGTAACTGGTCCACTCCTTATGTAGAAATCCGTCGTGCCAACGTGATGATTGAAAAGGTAACCGCAATGCCAGAATCAGCAATCGGAGACAAAGATCGCAACCATTGGTTGGGCGTAGCACACATGATGCGTGCTTGGGAGCACTACCAATTAGTTCGTATGTTTGGTGATGTCATTTGGTTAGACCACGTGGCTGAAACCAACGACCCATTGCTCTATGCTGCTCGTACCGATCGTGACATCGTCATGGATAGCGTTTTGGCTGACCTCAATTTCGCTATTGCGAACATTGCTACCGAAAAGAATGCCACTGCTTGGAGCGTTGCTTTGGCACAAGCAATGAAATCCGAGATTTGCTTGTACGAAGGTACTTTCTGCAAATACCGCACTGAGGCTGAAAACGGGAAGGCTCCTAACAATGAGCGTGCTAACAAATTCTTAGCAGAGTGCGTAACAGCAAGTGATGCTGTAATGGGAATGGGCTTTGAGTTAAATGACAACTATAAGGCTAATTATAACTCCATTGACCTGAGTGGTAATAAAGAAATGATTCTTTACAAGCACTATGTAAAGGATGTATTCTCTCACTCTACCATTGACTATACTAGTACTTCTACCAAGCAACATGGTATCACCAAAGACGCTTTTGATAGCTTCTTAAAATTGGATGGTACCCTACCGGCAGCCGGAGAAGACCATGGTGTTTACAATGAAGAAGGACATTATATCGACATTACTAACTTGTTGAGTGTACGTGACCAACGTTTGACAGCTCTGGTTGATCCTCGTTTGATTTACACAGACAATGCCTATGACCGTTACGGGCAGGGAAACAACGCTACCAGTTCCTCTACGGGTTATGGTATTTGGAAATATGATAACGAAGAGTTAGGTGCTGATTATCGTCAATATGGTAACAAGAACTACACGGATGCTCCTTTATTCTGGTTGTCAGTAATCTTACTGAACAAAGCTGAAGCTACTGCTGAATTGGGTTCTTGCTCAGATGATATTTTAAATGCAACCGTAAATAAATTGCGTCAACGTGCCGGCATTACCAAGATGATTACCACAGCTGGTAATGGTGTAGATGCTACGTTAATTGAAGCTATCCGTCGTGAGCGTCGTTGCGAGTTAATGTGCGATAACTGGAATCGTTATTGGGACCTGATTCGTTGGCATCAATTGGATAAACTCGGTTATGCTGCAAATCCGAACACTGCAATAGGTGCTTATGTGGCTGACGATCCTAACTTGGCACAAACATTGCACAAAGATGCAAATGGTTATTTGGAGGCTGCTCATGGTCAAATTCGTGAATGGAATCCTAAATACTACCTCTATCCTATTCCAAGCAGTCAGCGTGATTTGAATCTTCAACTCGGCCAGAACCCAGGTTGGTAATTGGATATTCCTTGATAGATGCCTTCCATCATAGGTAGGCATCTATCTCTTCATGAGGGTGTGTCGTAATAAATCGGCACACCCTCTTTCTCACTCGCTGCGTCTGCAACGCGAGATAAGAAATCACAAATGATAGTTCACCAAACTGTCGATGTCGGGGAAAGTGCGCCAACCGAAGGCTTCGGCTGCAACGCGATTGGCTGCTAAGTCATCCACAAAGCAGATTGGCAATCCTGACCAAGGCTGACTGTCAATGAACTGCTGCACATGTGCAAAAATGCCGGCATCGGGTTTGCGTACATGCACAAGATGCGAAGCAAAACAGTAGTCGAACATGGACATATCGTAATGGTCCATCACGTCACGATAGTGCAGCGCGTTGTTGTTGCTGAGCAGTAAGATATGATTACCCTCTTGCTGCCACTCGCGAATGCGCTCCAGACGTTCCAACGGAATACCCGCATGCATGGTGTTCCATGCCGCAACGATGTCCTCAGCCGTCGTTCCGGGACGAGAGACTGACAATAAAGTATCTACAAACTCCTGCTCGTCAACCATTCCGCACTCAAAACGGTCCATCAGACTACCATCTACTCCTTCGCCATTGGGGCACAGCCCTAAAACCTGTTGCATAGCCTCCGCACCCATAAGACGAGTGAAGGCAGCAATACAACCTGCCATGTCGTGCTGCATGAGGACACCACCAAGGTCAAAAATGAGTATGTGTTCCATTGTGCGCTTTTTCATTTTATCATGTTCAATTAATGTCCTAATTAATGGTGATTCATGTTCAATTCACCTCTTCCTCAATCTCAGATCGTTTAAGGCGTTTGACTTTAGCGCGCTTGGTAGCAACTACCCCCAGAGACTTGAGCGATTCCATCTTGCCGAGCAGATTACCGCGCCCCTCAGATAACTGTCCCATTGCTCTCTCGTAGGTGCGTGTGGCGGTATCAAACTGATTGCCAAGCGTCGTGAAGGTGTCAACCACACCGGTCATCTTATCACACATATCCGCTGCTGCCTCCAGTATGGCACGGCAATTGTCCTCCTGATGAGTGCTTTGCCATGATTGCCAAACAAGAAACAGAACCATCATGAGCGAAGTAGGATTGACCAGTATTACACCTTGACGAAACGCCTCCTGATTGAGCATGTTATCACTATTGAGTGCCAATACGTATGCTCCTTCGTTGGGAATGAACATCAGAGCGTATTTCATGGCAGACGGTACATACTTGGTGTAGTTCTTGTCCGCCAGTTCCTTGATATGCTGCTTAACGGAAAGCAGATTACGGCGTTTGGCTTCCTCGCGTTGTTCATCCGTCTCTGCGCCTACATAGTCGCTCCAGGCTGTCAACGAGCACTTGCTATCCACGATGATGACACCTTCCCCGCCATCCTGACCGGGACACTTGACCACTACATCCGGACGCAGTTCGTTGCCGTGTTCGCCCTTGTAACTCTGCTGAGTGAAGAACTGAAAATTGCGTTGCAACCCGGAGTTTTCCAAGATCTCCTCCAGCACCATCTCCGAGAAGTCACCGTGCACCTTACCACGATGTTTCATGGCTTCTGCCAGGTTGTTCGCCTCGCGACCTAACTTATCGGACTGCATCATCATTGCACGAATCTGCCCTTCCAGCGAAGAGGTGTTCTTGTCGTTTCCTTCTTTGTTCTCAGCCAGCAACCGCTCCATGCGCTCTATCTCCTTGTGTAGCGGGTCTATGATCTTGCCCACTTCCTCCCGATTGGTGGACTTGAGCTCTTCTTGACGAACGCGCAAAACCTCTGCTGTGGATGTTTTGACCTCCTCCTTGAGTAGGGCGATTTGTTCGTTGAAAACGGCCTTTTGTGACTGTAGAGCCGCCTCGTGCGATTCGTTTTGCATGCGGAGCATTTCGCTATAGTGCTTGCGTTGGGTAATGGTGATAAACACAACGGCTACCACCGCTAAAACAAGAAAAACAATAAGGATAATCGTTTCCATAATATAGAATTTGAGACTGCAAAAGTAGTAAATATTTTGAATATATACAAAAAAAGTTGTATCTTTGTGGCTCCTTATGGAAGCTATCGTCATATCCTTACAAAAGCACAACGACAAAAGTTGTATTCTGCATCTCTATTCGCGCGAAAAGGGACGCGAGCAGTGCATGGTATATGGCAACAAGTGGAAATCGGTGCTCACGCCTATGGCGATAGTGGATATCACCTACTCAGGCAATACCCGACTGACCATACCTTCGGTGGGGAGTGTAACGCTCAACTACGTGCCTAAACGTATGCACATGGACGTAGAGAGGCAATGTATGGCGATGTTCATGGCGGAAGTGATGAGCAAGACCCTCCGACACCCTATGGAAGATGTAGCCCTATATGACTACCTAACGCAGGTCATACGAGACATTGACACAGCGGATAACATTAGCGAACAACCGATGCAGTTTCTCACACGCCTATCCATGTTGCTCGGCTATGGGGGAGAAATGTTGGATGAGTGGCGTGAACTCAAATCCCTGGAAATAGTGAAGACGATACTAATGACCTAAGGTCACTTCATCACACAACTCGCCCGTGTTCATCAGTCGCGTTTCCATGCGCAACGAGTCGGCAGTGACGGTGATGAGTTGGTAGAGTTGCTCCGTCGAATATGCAGGTGCAGATGCGTTTTTAGGGCGATGGTATCTGGTCGTTGCGTTCGTTCCCACAAAGGGTAAACGACGGATGTAATTGTGGTCATGCCCTGAGAAAATAAGGTTAGCCTGAGAGGCCAAACTGCGGAATGTCACGTGAATAAGCACATTCTGCCGTCCACGAGCAGACGAATAGACGGGATGGTGCATCATGACAACACGAAAACGATTGCCGGCACCTTGTAGGGCTTCCATTGCCCATGTATGCACGATCGTGTAGTCGGACAACGAATGGAGACCGTTCGTGTCGATGGCTATCAAACGGAGATTGGGAAAATCTATGTAATAGGTGCTACCAAGGTAGCGCTGAGGTCCGTTGTGTGGATTGGGAAAAATCTGATACCACATATCGGACAATGTGCGTACAATACCTTTGGTATATTCATGATTACCCGGACAAGTGGCGACCGGCAGCTGAGCAAACGGAGTGCCGTTGAGCTGGTGATAGAGCTGTTGCGCGTAGTAGAAGTAGCAACGGTCTATGAAATCACCCAGTTGGGCATAAAAATCTACATCCGGATGACGTTCTGCCATCTGCGTCCACTGAAGATTCTCCACCGTATTGTGCACATCTCCCAAGAGAATAAATTGCAGGCTATCGGGGCATTTCTTGTCCTGCCAACCGTCAGCCGTCTGCACAAATCCCGGAACAGACTTTTGTCCAAACGTAGCGAAGTGATAGGTCAGCGTATCGCCGGTGAACTCGGGCTCTGCGGGGTTGACAAACCACACACGCCAGCGAACGGCGCAGAGTACTACGCCGCTCACTATAATGATGGATAAGATGATGTATTTTAGTCTTCTCATTAGAACGGAAGATCACCACTTTCGTCCACGCCGGGGGCTGCGTCAAAAGTACCCGTGGCAGGTTGTGGAGCTGCTGCTTGAGGAGCTGCCTGTGGTGCTGGTTGCGGTGCTGAAGCATCTGCGGCAACCACGCCCTGCTGAACCTTCCAAGCGCGAATACTGGTGTACCAACGACCATTAAACTCGCGCGACTCAATATCAAACGATACGGTGACAACATCGTCCACCTTGCACGGGTTGTTGTTGATACGTTCCTCACCAAATATCTCAAAGCACACCTTACGGGGATATTGTTCTTGTGTTTCCAGTACATAACTGGCCATTTTCCACGGATTACCGGTCTTTGCACTCGTACCTTGTTGGATTGGAAGGGCTTGAATTATTTTACCTACAATTTCCATTATTCATTCGATTTATTAGTTGATAGTAATATGTTTATTCGCCTTTGATAGCAGCCACGCCCGGGAGCACTTTTCCTTCGATAGCTTCGAGCAACGCACCACCTCCGGTGGAAATATAACTGACACGGTCGGACATGCCAAACTTGTTGATACAAGCCACACTGTCACCACCACCTATCAGACTGTATGCGCCCTTGTCGGTTGCCTCAGCGATAGCCTCAGCGATAGCCTTGCTTCCGGCTGTGAAGTTGTCAAACTCAAACACACCGGCAGGGCCGTTCCACAGAATAGTCTGAGCACCACTGATGGCGTTGCGGAATAGCTCACGGCTCTTAGGACCTGCGTCCATGCCTTCCCATCCTTCGGGAATGTCGTTGCTTTCACATACTTTTAGGTTAGCATCGTTGGCAAACTTATCTGCACAAACGGAATCAACTCCCAAGACGAGGTTAACGCCTTTCTCTTTGGCTTGACGGATGATATCCAGTGCGAGTTCCAACTTATCGTCCTCGCAGATGGAATTACCTATCTTGCCGCCTTGAGCCTTAGCAAAAGTGTAGGTCATGCCGCCGCAGAGGATGAGATTATCTACCTTGTTCATCAGGTTCTCAATGATACCTATCTTGGTGCTCACTTTGGAGCCGCCCATGATGGCCGTGAACGGACGACGGATATTGCTCAGTATGTTGTCAACTGCCTGAACTTCCTTCTCCATTAAGTACCCCAACATCTTGTTGTCAACATCAAAATAGTCAGCAATAACAGCGGTGGAAGCATGTTTGCGGTGAGCGGTACCGAAAGCGTCGTTCACATAACAGTCAGCATAGGAAGCGAGAGTCTTGGCAAACTCCTTTTGACTGGCTTTCATGGCCTTCTTAGCCTCCTCATATTGAGGGTCTTCTTTCTCTATTCCTACCGGCTTACCTTCCTCCTCAGCATAAAAACGGAGGTTTTCCAACATCAGTACCTCACCGGATTTCAGGGCGTCAGCCTGTGCTTTAGCCTTGGCACAATCGTCAGCGAACTGAACTTTTACGCCCAGCGCAACAGAAACAGCGTCAACGATTTGGCTGAGACTGTATTTGGCAGCAGGTTTGCCTTTGGGCTTACCCATGTGGCTCATGATGATAAGAGCACCACCATCTGCCAAAATCTTCTTGAGAGTAGGCAGAGCACCACGAATACGCGTATCGTCGCTGATAGTGCCGTTTTCATCCAATGGCACATTAAAGTCCACACGAACAATCGCTTTTTTACCGGCAAAATTGTAATTATCAATTGTCATCATATATAAGTAGTTGTTTAGTCATTTCGGTCAATAAATAGTTTCGTTCTCTATGTTTCTAATCAATATAGATTCGTTCAAAACGCTATTTCCGCTGCAAAATTACTACAAATTTTCCAAATGGGCAAGAGTAAACAGATTTTTTTTTGCGCGGATAGGGTTTTCCCTATCCTGCCCAGCACAGACGCAATGGCGTGACGTTCGCAATGTCAAGGTAAGGGTTCTTAACCCGCAAAGGGTACGACATGGCAAAGCCGAACGAATCCCCTATACTCCACAAAAAAACAGAAAAGAGAGAAAAAACATAAAAAATTACCTTGTGACACCAAAATGACACTTTGAAGCAGTCTCTTTGCAGGCGAAAAGTCGGATCACCTGCAAAGCCTGTGTTTAAAATTTGATTAAAGTAAGCGTTGCAGGTATCAATCTTCTTTGAGCTTAGCACGGTTTTTGTTGTACGCTCAGTATGATGGATAACGCTTACAAACAATTATTATCAGTAGTCTCCCGAAGGAGGTCGTTGAGTTTTTTGAGTTAGTGAAAGTAGAGGTTGAGAATGGTGTCATTAACATTCATTTGGATGAGAAAACTCTCGCACCAGAAGATAGGACAGATCTTACCCCCAACGGATTCTACGCAGTGTCTAAGATTACGCATTTTCCCATCTGTGACCACAAAACTATTCTGCACGTTCGACGTCGCCGTTGGAAGGATGCAGACGGGAAGAGTGTCGGCAAAAATTGGGATTTGGTAGCCGATGGTACTCGCTTCTCGAAAGAGTTTGCGGCTTTTTTAAAAGATGCGTATGGATACGGAGCCGATAACGGCTCAATCCCTGGCGCGCCCATACCGTTTGGTATCTGACGAGTTTGAGCGAGCATACAAGGGGCATCTTAGCGGTTATCCGTGAAATCTTCCACGACCAAACCAAGATGCTCCAATTATCCGGCACACCGTTCAACCTGTTTGAGGACTACAAGGAGGATGAGATTTATACTTGGGACTATGTCATGGAGCAGCGAGCCAAGCAGGATTGGGAGAAGACCCATTGGGCAGAACCTAATCCTTATGCTTGTTTGCCCAAATTGAATATCTATACTTTTGACCTCTCGTTGGAATTAAAGAAGTACCAAGACGATGAGCATGCTTTCAATTTCTCGGAGTTCTTCCGTGTGAATGATGACGGCACCTTTAAGCACGACCAAGATGTAGATGCTTTCCTCAATCTCTTGGCTTCCAATTCGGCGAAGAACTATCCCTATTCCAAATTAGCGTGGCGTCAGAACTTGCGGCACTCCCTTTGGACGGTGCCAAGCGTAGCAGCGGCAGCGGCTTTAAGTACCAAACTGCGTAATCACCCCGTTTTGGGGCAGTTTAAGGTGGTGAATGTGGCAGGTGAGGGAGATACGGATGCCGACTACGAAAGTGCCAACGCATTGGAGATGGTACGCGAAGCCATCGGTCCTAATCCTGAAGAAACTATGACCATCACCCTCTCTCGTGGTCGTCTTA
>JAGHSR010000161.1 GCA_018065765.1 Candidatus Colicola coprequi | reverse complement strand
AAAAAGTTCGCAATCATTTGATAGACAACGGTGTATTTGACAAAGATGGATTTACTGAATATATTGACAATGAGCAAGGCAACTGACTTTTTAAACGATCGCCAATCGGCAATACCTTCAAAGTGGAAGGAAAATGCGCAATGGCGGCGGGATAATGAAAAATGGCTTGGGTATGCCAGAATCATAACTGCAAAAGTATTGAAAGCGATGGATGAGCAGTCTGTCACCCAAGTTATACTTGCAGAAAGAATGGGATGCACCCAACAATATGTTTCCAACCTGTTGAAAGGGAGTTCGAATATGACCCTGGAAACAATCGCCTAACTGGAATCTGCCCTGCATATAGATCTATGGGGCGCATCTCACTTGGTCGATGGATATCAACCCGTTCAGCCAACCCGTCAATATCTCAGCGAAAGTGCTGCTCCAGAATATGGCCGTCATAAGTAATAAGGTTCGATTCCCGGACCGTTTGGTCTACTAGACAGGACACTGAGTTATCGGTGTCCTTTTCTTTTATCCCATCACCCTCAATTGGTTAGCGCTAACGAATGAATTCGTTTAGACACAAATGATTCGTGTCTGTACGAATGGATGTTGCGCGGGCGCGAGTGACTCGCGTATTGCGCAACTTAAAATAGCTTTTCTACAATGATCATGAAGACAAATCCAAACAGAAGAGCGTATGTCGCCTGCTTCTGATACCCGTGTGCGTGTGTTTCCGGAATCATCTCATCTGAAGTAACGTACAGCATCGCTCCTCCTGCGAAACCGAGCATTACAGGAAGAAGCAGTTCCGAAATGGAGCCAAGAGCAAAGCCTGCCCATACTCCTATCACTTCCAGCGTACCTATTGATAGTGCTATTGCAAAAGTGCGCAGTCTGGATACCCCCGCCAACAGTAGCGGTGCAATTATCACCATACCCTCAGGAATATTCTGGATGGCTATGCCCAAAGACACAGTCCAGTCGGCTGATACTCCTTTTGCCGGGCTCATACTTACTCCGGCTGCCATTCCCTCCGGCAGTTTGTGTAATGCTATGGCAATCACAAAAAGAAGTACTTTGTTAATTATGCTGCCGTTGTGGTGCTGCTCCGGGTCAAGTCCGGATATGGTATGCAGGTGAGGTGTCAGTAAATCAAGCAGATTCAGAAAAAATGCTCCGGCCATCACTCCGACGGCGACCCACCACCACTGGCTTGTGCCTTCGAATGCCGGAAGAATCAGCCCTATTGTTGAAGACGCAAGCATAATTCCGGCACAAAGTCCAAGTATGGTGTCGTTCAGTTTGTGTGGCAGATTTTTGAAAAAAAATCCGAGAATTGAACCTATTAATGTTGCTCCGCACAATCCGGCGGCACTCATCCAAACCTGTATCATATCATCTCTACTATTACTGCAAATATATTGCTTTTCAATGACAATTTGTAAAAACGTTTATTTCTTATTACTTTTACTAGGACTAAACTAACGCACTTGAATGTATTTTGAGCATCTCCGGATGTAACCATTAATAATAACCAATTGTTTTTTTGACCTTCAATTTAATCTATTTGATATGTTGCAGAGGAAAAAACTAACTACTCTGCTTGGGCTTCTGGTGCTTCTGCTCCTTTTGCCTGAGCATTCTTTTGCCCAGAACTTGCGCGTAGAAGGCAAGGTTCTGGATGAAATGGGAGAAGGTTTGATCGGAGCCGGCGTGGTCATTCAAGGGACCACAAACGGAACGATTACCGATTTGGACGGAAACTTCGTCCTCTCATCTGTTCCTAGCGGTACCACACTCGAAATCTCATGTGTGGGTTACAAGACACAACAGGTTACTGTCACGGGGACACACATTGACGTCACATTGGAGCCGGATGCAAGTGCCCTCGAAGAGTCAGTTGTGGTAGCCTATGGTCAGCAGAAGAAGGTTACCATCACCGGTGCCGTATCGGCAGTCAGCGGTGAAGGTCTTCTGAAAGCGCCTGTAGCGAACGTTGCAAACGCACTTCAGGGAAATCTCCCGGGTGGTTCTGCCGTTCAGGCTTCAGGTATGCCTGGTGATGATGAACCTGTTATCCGAATCCGTGGTGTAGGATCCCTCAACAGCGCCGAACCATTGGTATTGGTCGACGGTGTTGAACGTTCGTTCTCACAGTTGGACCCTAATGAAATCGAGAGTATCTCCGTTCTTAAGGATGCCTCCGCTACTGCAGTGTTCGGTGTCCGTGGTGCAAATGGTGTCATCCTCGTGACCACAAAACGTGGACAGGTAGGAAAAGCTTCCGTCACTGCCACTGTCAATGGTGCAATGCAGAGAATCTCCAAGTTCATTGACTTTACAGATTCATACACATACGGCCAGATGTGGAACTATACCGCCATCACTGATGCTCTTCCTATGAGTCAGTGGCCGGGAACAGTCAACATTTCTGACTACAGCAAATATGCTGATAACGGTATCCGTTTCAGCCAGAATGTTATGGAGCATTTCCGCACAGGAGACATGCCTCAGACATTCCCTAATATGGAC
>JAGHSR010000058.1 GCA_018065765.1 Candidatus Colicola coprequi | reverse complement strand
GGTACTCCATACCGTCAGCCAACGTGTAAGCCAACTCGATATCAGCTGTAGCACCTGCCTCTTGCATGTGGTAACCGGAGATAGAGATAGAGTTGAACTTAGGCATGTTCTGAGAAGTATATTCGAAGATATCAGCGATAATCTTCATGGAGAACTTAGGAGGATAGATGTAGGTGTTACGCACCGTGAACTCCTTGAGGATATCGTTCTGGATAGTACCAGCCATCTCTTCGAGTTTAGCCCCCTGCTCCAGACCTGCATTGATATAGAATGCAAGGATAGGCAGAACGGCACCGTTCATAGTCATAGAAACGGACATCTTGTTCAATGGAATACCTGCAAAGAGGACTTTCATATCCTCGAGTGAGCAGATAGACACACCGGCTTTTCCGACGTCACCTACTACACGCATGTTGTCGGCATTGTAACCACGGTGAGTTGGCAGGTCGAAAGCGACAGACAGACCTTTCTGACCAGATGCGAGGTTACGACGATAGAAAGCGTTGGACTCAGCAGCGGTAGAG
The DNA here is from genome assembly GCA_018065765.1 of Candidatus Colicola coprequi. GTDB lineage: Bacteria > Bacteroidota > Bacteroidia > Bacteroidales > Paludibacteraceae > Colicola > Colicola coprequi. The sequence goes on along the minus strand of JAGHSR010000058.1, from coordinate 5,460 downwards.
AAACCAGCGTACTGACGAATGGTCCAAGGACGCATTGGATACATGCCGCTATACGGGCCACGCAGGAATGGTGGCAGTCCAGCAGCGTAGTTAAGATGCTCCATTCCCTGGAGATCTTCTTTGGTATAAACCGGTTTAACGTCAATGAGTTCAGGCGTTTTCCAGTTAGCATCATTGGCTCCTTCAACTTTGGTTGCAGAAACCTTCTTAATATCAATTTTCTTAAAATCTGGTCTCATAGCTATTACTTATTAAGGAGTTGTTGGTTAAACGATTTGAGTGTATCCAGCACATTGCACTTAACGTGGATGAAGTTTTGGATGCCGATCTTCTGGAGATCCTCCATGCAAGCAGGAGCACCAGCTACGATGAACATCTCCTTAGCACTTTCGAGTTCAAGCCATGCTTGAGGAGCAAAGGTTGCATATTCGTCATCAGAAGAGCAAAGTACGATGATGTCCGCTTTTGCCTTGCGAGCGGCCTTGATACCTTCGTGAACTGACTTGAAACCATTATTGTCGATAACCTTGTAGCCAGCGCAAGCGAGGAAGTTGCACGAGAACTGTGCACGAGCAATACGCATAGCAAGGTTACCAATGGTAAGCATAAAGGCAACGGGTTGCTTTTTAGCGCCTTCGGTCTCAAGACGCAACTGTTCGAACTCTTCAGCAGCACGAGCCACAGGGAGAGTCTTGATTTCGTTAGCAGCCGGAGCATTGCAGCAAGCCTTACCTGCGCAGCACTGATTCTCCTTGATCTTCTTAGCAGCTTTTTCGTTGAAGTTAGGGAACTGGTTGGAGCCAAGCAGTACCTCTTTGCGTTTCGCTACATCGCCTAAGCGAGTCTTGAGATTAGCTGCGATAGCGTCTTGTACCTTGCCTGCTTTAACCATCTCGAAGAAACCACCTTCCTCTTGAATAGCGAGGAATTGTTTCCAAGCCTCAGCAGCGATGGAAGCGGTGAGGTTCTCCAAATAGTAGGAACCTGCAGCCGGGTCAACAACCTTGTCGAAATGTGCCTCTTCTTTGAGCAGAAGTTGTTGATTGCGAGCGATACGTTCTGCGAAATCGGTAGGTTGTTCGTAAGTTACATCGAAAGGAGTAACAACGATTTCGTCTACACCAGCAAGAGCAGCAGACATTGTTTCGGTTTGGCTACGCAGCAAGTTAACATACGCATCAAAGATAGTCATATTGAAACGAGAGGTAGTAGCGCAAACATTCATCTTGGCAGCATTGCGAAGAGCAGTAGTGAAGACAGGAGCCTTGTACGCTTCAACTATCTTAGCCCACAACAGACGTGCGGCACGGAACTTGGCTATTTCCATGAAGTAGTTGCCACCGATACCCATATTGAAACGGATATTGCGTGCAGCGAGGTAGTTAGGAACACCAGCCTCAGTAAGCATAGTCATGTAGTCAGCACCCCATGCGAGAGCATAAGCGAGTTCCTGAGCACAATAAGCACCTGAGTTGTTCACAATAGCGGAATTGACACCCACTACGCGATAGTTAACCAATGCCTTAGCAGCCTTGATGGTAGCAGCAAGTTTGGTTGCCACCTCTTCGCGACTAAGGTTCTTGCCCTTAAGAAGCATACCCTTGATTGGGTCCACGTTGATAGAACCATGAACAGCCTTGAAGTCATAGCCGCAGCGTCCATAGTAGCGAACAAGGATATTAGCCAATTCAGGAGCCTTGCAAGGACAAATTTGGAAGTTAACGGCAATTGCAGTAGCATCGATGCCATTGAGCAAGTTTTTGATAAAACGATAGTTAAGCTTCTCTGAATCGAGGCAGAAGCCAAGAGAAGTGATACCCTTCTGGAGAACCTCGAGTGCTTTCTTGTTAGCCTTGCGAGCGTTTTCGCAAGCGCAGATGTCCTGACGAATAGCCCATTCGTTGTTCTCGCGAGTGCCACGAACGTAAGGGAACTGCCCGGGAGCAGAAACAGTAGTTTTGAGGCCTTTGAGGTCTTCCTGACGATAGAAGGGTTGTACATTAAATCCTTCTGGAGTGCGCCAAACAAGCTTCTTGTCGAAGTCAGCGCCTTTCAAGTCGGTGATGATTTTCTCTTTCCACTCTTTGGTAGAGATTTTAGGGAAATCAGCCAACATGTTCAGTTTTTCTTCCATGATGAATTGAATTTGTTAAACGATAATGATTAATTATATTTATTTGAGTTGTTGTCCTTGTGTGTTGTACTCCACCCCCTGAATATTGATAATGAGTTGTCCTCCACGAATATATTTATAACAGGAGATTGTGGGCCGTTGGTTAGTTATTGTTTCCAGCGGTGTAGTAGCAGAGCAGGATGTGCGATACGCACCATAAGAGTAAGAAACACCTTTGGTCTTAACCGTGATAGTATTGATTCCGGGTCCTGCTTTAACTTCTGAAGTGGACGAAGTAAACACGAGTGGAGCTTGACCGGCAAGAGAGGTCGGGTTATTCCATGTAACATCTGCAAGTTCTTTGTCTTTGGCGACTAAGGAAGCAACATCATTACCATTGGCGGATACAGTGATTGTGTTGTATTGTTTTCCACCATACGTACGCATATTGATGGTAATAGACTCCAAACCGCTAAGACTAATCGAAGGTGATGTAATGACAGCACCTTTTTGCAAAACAGAATAGTTAGAAGCAGACATGAGTCCGGAAGCCGTCCAACCTTCGGATTGTCCGGAAGCGCTCCATACGAGTGTCTGAGGCTCGCCGGAACCGGAGGATGTGCTTATCTGCTCTGCAAAAACGGCATAGAACACCGTAAACTCTGTAATTTCAGGAGCATCTTCCGCTTTGGCAAAAAGATCTGCCGGTGCTATATCCGTTATACCATCAATAGGTGTGGCTGTCCAGCCACAAAAGACAGTATTAGTACCTGAGCAAGATGCCGGAGGAGTAGGTAAAGTGGTTGGGCGTGTCCCTTTAAGAACAGAGGTGGAAGGGGCACCCGCTGTATATTCATCATAATTAGCCATCCACATGATTTTGATAAAATTATCACCCTGATGATGGTCGGTTGTACCATTGGCCTGTCCGTCGCTTTTACCGGGAATAAACTCGGCTGAAGCAGAGCAAACAAGGTTATCCATATCAACCGTCTCACCAGCATGTTCCCCCCAAATATATTCCACCAGATACGGATAGTCTATGAACGGATTACGATTACCCTGAGTAGCCTGAATACCATTATTACGATCTATCTCCTTCTGCGAAACAGGGTCTTGTCGATGCCATTTAAGTAGTAGTGCCACTCCGTAGGGTTTAAGACCATAGTTGGTAGAAGCAGTATAAGAAGATTGGAAAAACTTTGAACCTTCAGATGAAGTCATGGTTCGAGACGCATTCCATTTCATAATCGTTCCAAGGATGCCACGAGCAAAGTCGCCTTTATACTCATCAATTGGTTCAAAAACAGTTCCGCCCGGCGTGGATACTGACGAGTTAGCCGCCGAACAAATGATTTTTTTAGTTACAGGAATAGAAGATACGGATGAACCCGATTTGGAACCGTTCTTGCTCGTGTAAGACGCAGAACTGACTTCGCCATAAGGATCGTTACCTCGGCGATTGTTGACATATCCGTCCGTAGGAACAACATGAAAAATATCGCAACCTATATTTGAAGTTCCGCCACCCCACCAAGATTGCGGGATAGAGTGCTCACGATTGTAGCAATCACACTCACCCTTATAACTACCACATTTCTTGGTCGTGCCACAATCCGAATACATATCCCACAATTCACCCGAAGGTGTATAGTCCGTTTTGGAATATGCTGAATAAAGACCATCATATCCAAGCGTATGGAAATTTTTGTTGGTAATAGCTGTCAATTCCGAAAACAAACCGGCTCCAGATTTACCTTGTAAAGCGCTATAATATGACGGAAGATTTGTCGGCGTTGTAATAGACGCTGCCAAACAATACACTCCAAAAGCGAGAGAAGAAAACATTAAAATATATCGTTTCATAACTACAAAAAGCATATTTTATTCAAAAAACGCGCAAAGTTACACACTTTTTATTACATATGCAAGCGCATGCGCTAAAAAAAGAGCAAAATATGCTCAAAAACATCATTTCCGCAGTTTTCGCAAACGTTTTCTAAAAAAGATTTGGGCAAGTAATGGATTTTTGCTAATTTTGCGCATATTTTGCATTTGTGCGTGAAAATTGGGACTATCCATGGGAATAAACGAGTTATATGAACTACTGAAAAGACCCCTACCGAAAATAAACGGTCACATGTGGTTTGTCGGTTTGAATGGTTCGGCAAGAGCTGTTGTGCTCAAGCAAATAAGCGAGCAGACGACAAAAGACAAACAACGAAAAGCCATGCTCATCATGATGGACAATCAGGATGAGGCGCAATACATGTATGCTGACCTAAAATGTTTATCGGAAGATCAGACTGTACTTTATTTCCCGACTTCTCATAGGAGGCGGCAAGGTACAGACGAGGCGATGGCTATTCAACGAACGGAAGTTCTATCCCATTTGAGCCAAGTGCGCGACGCGCAAACACCGAATGCCAAGCACCCAATTGTCATAACATACCCCGAAGCGATGGCAGAACCCACGCCCCTACCCGACGTACTGAAAAGCAACACGCTGACTATACACAAAGGCGAAAGTTTGGGCGTGAGCGCCCTGGTTGATACCTTGTGCGAATTGGGATTTACGCGGGTAGATTTTGTATATGAGCCCGGGCAATTCGCTGTTCGCGGAGGTATAGTAGATATTTATTCGTATAGTCACGACGACCCATATCGATTGGATTTTTTTGGAGACGAAGTCGATAGTATTCGCACATTCGATATTGAAACCCAACTAAGCGACCAACGTGTAGAAGGAATAGATATAGTTGGCAATCAAGGACAAGACACCGATGGGAAAGAGACCATATTGACAGACTATCTGCCCGATGAGACCATTTGGGTAAGCAACGACTGGAGTGTGGTGAGCTATAAATTGCAAGCCACACAATGCGGTTTGCCCGAAGTGAAATATACAATAGAAATAGGTACAAAAAGTTATTTTCCAACCTACTCCAAAGTAGAGTTTAACATCATTCCACAGCCACTATTTCACAAGAACTTTGATATTCTAAAAGACGATCTCAAGGTTCACATTGCAGAGGGATACACGATTTATATTTTAGCGGATCAAAAGAAGCAAACGGACCGTTTACAAACGATATTTGAGGATTTGGTGCCTACCACCGCCGGTAATGTTGATGTTTTCATTCCGGTGGACCACGCCCTACACGCAGGGTTCGTGGATAAGGACTTGAAAGTTTGCTGCTATACAGACCACGAGATATTTGAGCGCTATCACCGTGTGGCATTGCGTAGTGAAAACGCCCGTAGGGGAAAAGCTGTTGTTACCCTTAAAGAACTCAATCAGCTCAAGATAGGCGACTATGTGGTTCATAGCGACCATGGCATAGGTC
>JAGHSR010000126.1 GCA_018065765.1 Candidatus Colicola coprequi | reverse complement strand
CTCATAGGGCAAGGGAGAGAGCGCTGCAGCGCAGCAAAGCGCGACAAAGGGGAGAGAGAGGCACGGAGCAAATACCCCCCTCGCACCAAACAATCTCCATTTTGCATTTTGCATTCTCCATTCTCATTTCTCCACTCTCCATTTAATAATTCTCCATTCTCATTTCTCAATTTTCCATTTAATAACTATGAACATTGACAATAATTTTATCAAATCCCATGCGCGAATCGTGCGCACGATTGCCTATCAATATGATTTTCCTCCTATGACACATCACGACTTGATGCAGGAGGGCTATATGGGGCTCATAGAGGCTGCTAAGCACTATAACCCAAGTACTAACCTTGCTTTCGACAGTTACGCTTCGTGGTGGATTCGCAAGTTCATCACGCGGGCGATGAAGCAGCAGGTATCGAGTTTCTCCCTCACCACTGTGCGGTGCAAAGAGGACGAACATAATCAGTAGTGTCGTGTTGGAAAAGTCAAGTTGTTTATATCCAAGATTTTCTTACTCAATTGTGGAGCAATCAGTTGTTTTAATTAACCACCCTTTTTCATCATTTTTCCCATATTGTCTGTCGTGTGCAAGCACCCACAGCCACTATGAAAAACATCTATTTATGATTAAAAATCATTTTGCGGCACTAAAATTTTGCTCATTTGATAAATTTGTAGTAATTTTGCACGTTTTTTATGTTAAGTGTCAATCACCAATCACCAATAATAAATCACCAATCACAAATCACCAATCACCAATAATAAATCACCCATGAATACTTTTCAGTCACTTTGTCAACAAAGACGATCCTATCGTAAGTTTACTTCCGAACCCGTTAGTCAGGAAGATTTGGATTATATCATGACTTGCGCGCTGATGTCTCCCAGCGGGAAACGCATCAACCCATGGCAGTTTGTCGTGATCACAGACGAGAATAAGTTGCGCCGTCTGAAGGACTGCCGAAGTTTTGGCAGCGGTATGTTCGCTACTGCTATGGCCGCTGTGGTGGTGGCTTTGGATAGCAGTTTGACAGACACTTGGCAATGCGATGGCGCTATCGCTGCACAAAATATACTGCTCGCTGCAACCGACCGCGGATTGGGCGCTTGCTGGTGCCATGTTTATCAACGGGAACAAGCCGAAGACATCGTTCGCGATGTAACGAACTTGCCGGATCAACTCACCGTGCTGTGCATGATAGCAATCGGGCACAAAGACGAGGAACGAAAACTGTATGAACTCGCCAAACTTCCATATGAAAAATGCAAAATGCTGAAATAGATATGAAACCAATTATAGCCATCACAGCCGGTGATATCAACGGCGTAGGATACGAAATCATCCTCAAAGGAATAGCCGATTCGCACATCGTAGAGATATGCAAACCTATCGTTTACGGCAATCCCAAAATAGCACGTCAGCATGCTCAAACGCTGAGTGACGAGTTCCATAACCTCCAGTTTAACATCATCTCTTCTCCCAACGAGGCTAAGGATGGCAGACTGAACATGATTGTTTGCTATCCGGACGACACTCCGCTCAGAATAGGTGAGTCCACTCCCGAAGCAGGCAAGGCTTCTTTTGCCAGCTTGGATCGTGCGTGTCGCGACCTCAAAAACGGATTGGTGGATGCCTTGGTGACTGCTCCTATCAACAAACAAAACATCCAAAGCGATAATTTCTCTTTCTCAGGGCATACCGAATACCTCACTTCCATGTTTGGCGGCGATGGCAAAGAAAGTTTGATGATGATGGTGAGCGATGCCATGAAAGTGGCACTGGTCTGCAACCACACTCCCATATCCAAAGTGCCGATGATGATTACCGAAGACCGCATCCTGCGCAAACTGACTATCCTCAACAAAACCTTGCAGCAGGACTTTATGATCCGAAGTCCTCGTATTGCTATCTTGGCGCTCAATCCCCATGCAGGCGACAACGGATTGATTGGCAAAGAGGAACAGGAAGTGATACGTCCCGCTATTGCCAAAGCCAATGAACAGGGGATATTGGCTTTTGGACCATACAGTGCCGATGGTTTCTTCGGAGCAGGAGACTATGTTCACTACGACGCTGTGCTTGCTATGTACCACGATCAAGGATTGATACCGTTTAAGTCGTTGGATATGAACGGGGTCAATTTTACTGCGGGATTGGACATCATTCGCACCTCACCCGACCACGGTACAGCCTACAACTTAGCAGGAAAAAACACCGCCAATCCGGAGAGCTTTGTACATGCCCTGTACATGGCTATCGACCTGCTGCGTACTCGTGCCGAAAGCACGCAAATCAACGCCAATCCGTTGGTTATCGAAGCACCTATGCGACCTGAACGACCGGAGCGCATTGACCGAAGTCAACTGACGTTCTTAAATGAAAAATGAAATAATGAATAATATGCTAACTGCCAAAGAAATTCGACAGTCCTTTTTGGACTATTTCAAAAGTAAAAATCACCAAATCGTCCCTTCAGCACCTATGGTCATCAAGGATGACCCGACATTGATGTTCACCAATGCGGGCATGAACCCATGGAAGGGAATAATCTTGGGCAACCACCCCGTCAAATACAATCGTGTGGCGGATTCGCAAAAGTGCCTGAGAGTTTCCGGTAAACATAACGACTTGGAGGAAGTGGGACACGATACCTATCACCATACCATGTTCGAAATGTTGGGAAACTGGTCGTTTGGTGACTATTTTAAACAAGATGCCATCGATTTTGCATGGGAGTACATTGTCAACGTCCTGAAGATAGACCCTAAGAACCTATACGCCACCGTCTTTGAAGGTTCCCAAGCAGACGGTCTCGCGCGCGATGATGAAGCCGCTGCCATCTGGCGCAAACACCTGCCGGATGACCATATCATCAACGGAAACAGACACGACAATTTTTGGGAAATGGGTGATACAGGACCTTGCGGCCCCTGTTCGGAAATCCATGTGGATAGTCGTAGTGAGAATGAAAAAGCACAAGTTCCCGGTCGCGAATTGGTCAATAAGGACCACCCACAGGTAATCGAGATCTGGAATATCGTCTTCATGCAATACAACCGCAAGGCAGACGGCAGTTTGGAACCACTGGCGATGAAAGTGATTGATACCGGTATGGGATTTGAACGCTTGGTGCGCACCATACAGGGCAAACAGTCCAACTACGACACCGATGTGTTCCAACCTATGCTCAAACGCATAGCTCAGGTGTGCAACGCACAGTGCAAATTGCCAAATGCAGAAGGCAAGATTGAATACGGTAAGGACGAGAATACGGATATCGCAATGCGCGTCATCGCTGACCATATCCGAACCATCGCTTTCGCTATTACCGACGGACAATTACCCTCCAACGAGAAAGCAGGTTATGTGATTCGACGTATCTTGCGACGTGCCGTACGATACGGTTACACTTTCCTTGGACAACGAGACGCTTTCCTGTACCAACTGGTTCCGCAACTGATTGACGACATGGGAGAGGCTTATCCCGAACTCAAAAAACAAGAGGCACAAATCACACCGGTGATTCGCGCTGAAGAAGAGGCTTTCTTGCGTACGCTGGACAAGGGTATAACACTGCTGGATAAACTTATGGAAGACGCTCGGAAGGATGGCAAAACAGAAATATCCGGAGTAGATGTGTTCACGCTCAAAGATACCTATGGTTTCCCTCTGGACTTGACGGAACTCATACTTCGTGAGAACCACATGACTACCAACGAGGACGAATACAACAAGGCTCTCGCTCATCAAAAACAAATGGCACGCGATGCCAACAAGCAGGATTTGGGCGATTGGACTGTATTGGTTGACGATACACAATGCACAATGCAGAACGAGACCGAGTTCGTAGGGTACGACCAACTGGAGTGCGAAGCACATATTATCAAGTACCGCCAAGTGTCACAAAAAGGCAGAGACTTTTACCAAGTCGTTTTTGATAAAACGCCTTTCTATGCCGAGATGGGAGGCGAAGTGGGAGACACGGGGGAGTTAAGAATGCAGAATGCAGAATGCAAAATGCAAAATGCAGAATGCAGAATGCAGAATGCAGAATGCAAAATGCAGAATGCAAAATGCAAAATGCAGAATGCGTCAAGGTGATTGATACCAAGCGCGAGAACGGACTGCCGGTACTGATTGTAGAAGAATTGCCTGTTGCGTTCCAAACACCCAATGCCCAATTGATAGCAACGGTGAATGCCGAGCGCCGACAAGCCATTGCCTGCAACCACACCGCCACACACTTGGTTCATTACGCACTGCGCGAAGTGCTCGGAAAGCATGTCGAACAAAAGGGTTCGCTGGTGACACCCGAATCGTTGCGCTTTGACTTTAGCCATTTCCAAAAAGTTACACCGGACGAGTTGCGCCAAGTGGAGCGCGTAGCCAATGCACTTGTTCGACAGGGTTTGCCGTTGGAAGAGAGCCGCCACACGCCCATCGCTAAAGCCAAAGAAATGGG
>JAGHSR010000151.1 GCA_018065765.1 Candidatus Colicola coprequi | reverse complement strand
GAATAAAGAATTATGAGAATGCAACGTTATATATTTGTTTTGTTGTGCTGTTTGGTCAGCGCTTCGCTTTATGCCGTACAAGCCCATCCTGAGAGTGGGTTGATAGGAGATGAGTATTTTCATTATCGTGCTGAGGATTCCCTGCTGTATGACACTCCCATCTTCCAACATGCAGCCACAGAGCGTCGCAACAAAGCCGCACGCTACACGATGGCGAGCACTTTTCCGAAAGAGGGTGATGTGCGGTCTATCGTTATATTGGTCAATTTCACCGATGTCAAGTTTTTGAATAGTGATCCGAACACTCAATTCAGCAACTTGTTGAACGAGAAGGGTTATAGCGCTAATGGTGCGACCGGTTCGGCACGGGACTATTTTTTGGCATGCTCTAATGGTATTTTCCGTCCGACATTTGATGTGTATGGTCCCTACACATTAGAGAAAGACCAGGCTTATTATGGTGCGAACACGTCCAGTGGCAGTATTAACACGGAGCGCATGCAAACATTGCTGAAAGAGGCATGTGAATTAGCAGTAAAGGATCATGTAGATTTTACCAAATACGATGAGAACAACGATGGTGTGGTAGATAATATTTTTGTTTATTACGCGGGCTATAACGAGGCAGATGGCGGTGGTGAGAACACGATTTGGCCTCATCGGTTTGCAGTACAAGATCGCCCCACGTATGGTGGGAAGAAAGTATATGACTACGCATGTACCTCCGAGTTAAAAACCACGCAGGGGCGCCAATCGGGTCAGATGTGTGGCATTGGTACTTTTTGTCACGAGTTCAGTCACGTACTCGGATTGCCGGATATGTATCACACCACCGATAGCAAAGTCTATACGGTCGGCAGCTGGGATATCATGGCATCGGGCAACTACAACAACGATGGGCGCACTCCGATTTCCTATTCGGCATTTGAGCGATTTATGTTGGGATGGCTTATGCCTGAGCAAATCACCCAACTTGGAGACTACAGTTTGAATCCGTTGTCGGAGCAAAAAGCCTATTTGGTAGCGCAAGGAAAGCACAATCTGAACAAGGACAATCCCAGTCCGAGTGAGTTTTGGATGTTGGAGAATCGCCAATACACAGGATGGGACGTGCCCAATGGTAAGATGCCCGGTCACGGACTAATCATTTCGCACATATCTTACAACAAAAGTCGTTGGCAAGGCAACACCTACAACAACTACAAACCTCTGGGCTTTGATATTTGTGAGGCATACTTTAAGACCCAAAGTCAGTCCAGTGCTTCCGACCCGTATCCGGGTACCATGAAAATCACGAAGTTCGTGCCTATCAGCAATGCGCAAGAGCAGTTGGATAGTTTGCAGGTGATGGATATACACGAGACAGACAACGGTTCGGTAGCGTTTCACTTTGGGATATACGACGGTTCCGGATTTACGATAGACCCTGTACGTCCGAACACGATAATGACCTATATGACAGAGCAAGAGGGAGAGCGTTATCAGTACGACTACTCGTATGAAGTAGCTCAATTGGCGGTATCGGGAGCTAAGTTGACGGACACGATTGTTACGTACCAATGCAAGACTGCTCCTTGGCAATTGAGTTTGGATAGTGTGACATGGGGTAATCCTATCAGCGATACTATTCGAGGGGGAGACAAGTCGAAATATGAGAGGACGCTCTTTGTGCGGTACCACGCGCAAAAAATGTGCACACAAGCCAATACGACGCTACAGATTTTCACATCCAACCAAACGCAATTGCTGAATGTGTCCATCAATGGCGAGTCGAAACGCCCTACGCTGATTCATCAGATGTCAGGGTTGGAGGCTCGTGATGTTACCCCCTACTCGTTTGTTGCCCAATGGGAGGAAGAAGTAGATGCTCAGTTCTACTACCTTACGCTGTACAAAGTAAAAAACGAAGAGAAAGCATATACACAGGGGTTTGAGAAGTTTGACACTTACGAAGCCATCGCAGCTACCGGCTGGAGCAGCAATTTCCTGAATGTGACGTCGTCCGAACATACCGAAGGCAGATATGCGCTGCTCTTTAGTGCCACAGGCAATCAGGTAGTGAGCGAATACTACGATATGCCCATCCAAAAACTATCCGTATGGTTGAGTCACACTTTCTTAGCTACCGACAAAGATGCACGAGGAACCCTGATTGTGGAGAGTTCTGCCGATAGCGAGCATTGGGAAGAGATACAACGTTGGGTGATCCGTTCCAGTGCGAGCGCCACGACCAAATACATCACGATAGATGAAGATAAAGGAGAGTGCCATCAGTTGCGGTTTACCTATCAGCACAACAGCAATCGCGGTGGTGTTGTGATGGATAATCTAATTGCCACATCGGCTATGACGCCGGAATACATTTATCAGGGAACGGAGTACGAGATTTGCGCACCAGCCACCAAGATTAACGTATTGGATTTGGAGCCGAATACCACCTATTACTACCAACTGCAATGCTGGGAGGACAAGGGTTGTGAGGAGCACTACTCGCCTCAGAGTTTGGCTGCTAAGGTGACGACTCTGTTCGGAACCAATCAAGGAAGCAAGCAATTTACGGTCAAGCAAAAGGAAGACGGCAAGTTGTACGCTTTTCTACGGGAGCAAGCTTCGTTGACGGATATCCTATATGTATTTGACGCATCCGGGCAATTGATAGAGACGGTAGAGATAGCGGGAACCGATCCGGTCGTAGAGATACCGACCACCCATTTGGTTCATGGCAAAACGTATCTATGCAAGTACACCCATAACAAAAAATTCACCCGCAAAGACATGTGGGCGAAGTTCCTATATTGGTAGCAAAGAGCGTGTGTAAAGTACGCTTTTATAGAGGGGTGTTCTAAGATTAGAACACCTCTTTTAGTAATTTTCCCTCAGCGGAATAGACATTGCATTGTGATTGGAGTGCTATATGAATAATTGTTTTCAACAAAAACCGAATATTTTAACAAAAACCGAAATCCACCTCTTGTGATTGATACTATGTCTTTGCAAGCCATTGATGCTGTCGCTGTCTGAAAATCTTAGTAAGCGAGCTCACTAATCTTTTCCGTCATCTACATCATCACCCTGTCGGGTTAGCATCAATCACAAGACAATAAACATCGCTTCGCTTAAAAAAACATTTCACTCCATCATTAGCCGCTTGAGGTTTTTATTTCTGTTTATCGCCTTGAAACAATGTAGTCCGCAGGATTGTGATACGAAATTTGAGAAGGACTATATGCTTGCATAATAGGACTTAACAAAGTTTGTAGCACATAAGCGGCATTGCCGCAAATTGTTTCAAGGGGTTTATGTTTGTTTTTGTTCGTTCTATTCCTATCTTGTTTTCAACACTTCGAAAAACTAGCCGCAAAGTTATTGCTTTTTTGATAAGAAACAAGTTTTCAGAAAAAAAGTTGAGATTTTAGAAAAATACAAAAATGTTCCACGATTTTTGTTGCGCTATCCACCCGTCATCCACCCGTGCGTGGAACAATGGAGAATGGAGGATGGAGAATGGAGAATGGAGCCCCCCGACCCCTACCTGAAGGGAAGGGAGGTTAGTTTTATAG
>JAGHSR010000160.1 GCA_018065765.1 Candidatus Colicola coprequi | reverse complement strand
GTCCAACCGTATAAATCTCGTGTCATATATTAGATATATCTATAATTACGCTGCAAAATTACAAATAATATGTGATATATCAAATATTTCTTGCAACCTTTTACGTTTTTTTGCCCACACAACGATTCCAATCAACGGAAATCTTCTTTGAAAGTGATTTTACGGTTAGATTCTTCCCCTTCCACAATGTAGATGGGAACCTCGGGCATGTAATGGCGCACGATGCCACAATCGTCTGTAGCCTGTACGTAGTTATTCTGAAATGCTAATTCGTATGCCCTGCGGATGACCGATAGGTGAAACGCTTGAGGCGTTTGTGCACGCCACATCGTTGCACGGTCCGGAATAGCCTTAATCGTGCATTGTGCATTTTGCATTGTGCATTCATATATAGTGTCCGTTGCCGGCACAGCCACAGTCACAGCTTCGTGCTGTTCCAATGCCTTGCACACATCTTCCAGAATGCGTTGACTGACAAAGGGTCTCGCTGCATCGTGTATCAGCACGTTAATGTCGGAACAGCTCTCTCCGTGCTGAACGCATCGCTCATCATAGACTTTGCATAGTGCTTTCCATGACGATTCGCTTCGGGTCTTGCCTCCCAATTCGGGTGTGATAACCACCACATCGTCTATGCGCGGGCATGCTTTGAACGCATCAATGCAGGTTTGCAGTACCGTCCGTCCGTCTGGAAGTGTCATATATTGCTTGGGAACATTACCCCCAACGCGTGTGCCACTGCCTGCTGCCAATATGATGGCGATATTCTTCATGATTGTCAGTTGTCCCTTTTAACGCCACTCTGATGGCTTAGGACTCTAAAAATAACGGCTAACCACTATTTCCTCTTTTTTGACCGAGTTACTCTCCCTTAATGTTCTTTTTTTGAAAACGTTTTTGACGTTGCTGCCATCTCTCGCGAGCGTAGGCCTGCATGTCGGGTATCACATCGTTTTCGTCTATAATCTCAAAACCAAAGATGGTCTCTATCACGTCTTCCAGCGTTAGTATTCCTTGAAAACAACCATATTCATCGATAACGATGGCGATTTGTGACTTCTGTTTCAGCAACTGGTCAAATAAGTCACCAATGGAATCGTCCTCTGTAAATTGAGGTATCGGGCGTTTGATTTCTCCCAATGCTTTTTGAAATTTGTCTTCCGTTAAGTCCTCCAGTGCGTCATCGCGAAGTACGTACCCTGTGATGTATTCCGGCGAATCGGCATAGACGGGTATTCGGGAAAAGTGGTCATAGTCATCGTTCTCGTAATACTCACGTAGTGTCATGGTTTCTGGGGCTATGGCAGCTACTACGCGTGGTGTCATCACATCGCAGGCTTTGACATTGTCAAGACGCATAACGTTCTTGATGATGGTTTTTTCGTCTTCTTCAATCACCCCTTCTTCTTCGCCCATATCAGCCAAAGCGACTACCTCTTCACGGCTGACAGACGCTTCTTCGTTTTTTGGGAATAGTTGCGTTATCCATTCTATCAGTTTCACCACAGGCCACATCAGTACAATCAATACTCGTATAGCTCCGGCTGCAAATCCCATCAATTGACGCCAATAGGTCGTACCGATTGTCTTAGGGATAATCTCTGAGCAGACCAATATCAATAAGGTAACAATAGCACTCACCACGCCAAACCATTGGCTGCCAAACACCAGTGTGGCTTGTTGTCCCACGCCGGCTGCTCCGATGGTGTTGGCTATTGTGTTGAGAGACAAGATTGCAGCCAACGGCCGTTCCGGTTCGGTCTTAAACTTGTGCATGCGAGTGGCAGGCTTATACCCCTCGTCCTCGCGCATGGTAATGTAACTTAGCGTGGTGGACATCAATGTCGCCTCCAGTACCGAGCACAAGAACGATACTCCCAACGCTATCAATAAATATATCAGTAAGTAACTTATCATTTCTGTGTTTTGCTTTCAAGTATTCTGTCGCATATCTCCCGTATGGCGCCATCGCCGCCTTTGCGTTCCATCACTAATATACCCGAGATGGCTTTCACTTCGGGTCTAGCGTTTTGAGGGCAAACCGCTACTCCGACTGCTTCCAAAAGGTCTATGTCGTTGATGTCATCCCCCACGAAACATACCTCATCCATGCTAATGCCCATTTCGTGGCATATTTGTTCGCAGGCTTCTTTTTTAGTCATTCTTACATCATCCACTTGTCGTCCTACACCCATTCGCAGGAAGTCCAAGTTTAGTTTTTTTGCACGGCGAGCCACTATTTCCGATGTCTCGCTGGTTAGAATACCACATGGGATACCGGCTTTTCGCAGTTGAACCATTCCCATGCCGTCATACACGCAAAAGCGTTTCATCTCGTCGCCATGGTCACTATAGTACATGCCCCCATCGGTCATGCAGCCATCGACATCGCTTAAAAAAAGTTTAATGTTGGATAGAGGTTTCATAGGTGTTTTTATTCAGCCCACATTTTATTCAGCGCACAAAAGTACAACGAATTTTTGAAATGCGCAAATAATTAGGGCATATAATTGATTTTAATCAATAATTATCCGTTTTTCTTGCCATTACTGTGTTTAAACATCAAAAGTGCAATTGCACTTTGCATTTTCTCAGTATTTAATTGTAAATCAAACGATTATACGCGAAAGTGCAAAATGCAATTGCACTTTCATTGACTTCCCCGATAAGCAGTTGTGTGCTTGCAGAACATAACATTAACATAAGATGGTAAACCAAGTGTCGCGTTTTTTAGGAAAAGTCAATTAACCAAAGAGTAGAGACTGTCGAGAGTGTGTCGACCGACCCTCGTCCCTCCCCAAAAAAAAGAGTGAATCCATCATCTTGCGGAGCAAATTTTGCTAAATTTGTAGGGCAACCGCATCAAAATAGTGCATTTTTGATAATTTCAGTCAGGTAATCGCAGTCCATTGCCGCATGAAAGATTTTTTTTTCTAAAGCTTCGTTCCTGTCAGACGAATGCGGCTGGGGCTTCCCTGACGACATGCGTCAGGCGTTTTATGATGTGTTTAACGAGGAGCCAGCGGTATAATTGCACCCTTGCTTTATCTTGATGTCTTTTTACTTTCGTTTCAATTCCGCTGCAACTAAATTTTTGGCATATTTCTCAAAGGTGCGGATAAGGTGAAGATAAGGTGAAGATAAGGTGATGATAGACTGATGTTGCAGAGATGACAAAATCCCCTCATCTGCCAACATTTTCCATAAAACTGAATTTTATTTTGCTCCTATCAATTATTTTTTGTACCTTTGCGGCCGAAAGTTATGAATATGAAAGAAAACACGTGGATGAACAAAACGAAATAGTACTCTATCAGCCTAATGAACTGACAAAATTGGAGGTTCGTGTGGCAGACGAAACGGTGTGGCTTAGTCAGATGCAAATGACAGAGTTGTTTCGTGCAACAAAGCAGAATATCAGTTTGCACATATCCAATATTTATGCGGAGGGCGAACTTGTTCCTCAGTCAACAGTCAAGGAATACTTGACAGTTCAAACCGAAGGTAAACGTCAGGTTACTCGTTTAGTAAAGTACTATAATTTGGATGTTATTATATCGGTTGGGTATCGAATCAAATCTATTGTAGGTACGCGTTTCCGCCAATGGGCAACGAACGTGCTGAGAGAATACACCTTGCGCGGTTATGTTGTCAATCAACGGCTGCATGCATTTGAAGAATGTGTAGCCGAGCATGACAAGAAGATTGATTTCTTTGTGCGTACATCGTTGCCGCCCGTGGAAGGTGTGTTCTATAATGGGCAGATATTTGATGCGTATGTCTTTGTGGCAGATTTGGTTAAGTCTGCAAAGAAACGTATCGTGCTGATAGACAACTATGTGGACGAAAGTGTTTTGACGTTGTTGGATAAGAGAAATAAGGATGTAACCGCTATTATTTATACGCAAACGATAGATAAACAATTGCGGCTGGATATAGACAAACACAATGCCCAATATGCCAAGGTGGATGTGCAAGTTGCAAAGACTTTTCATGACCGCTTCTTGATAATTGACAATGTGGTGTATCATGTAGGAGCATCCATCAAGGACTTAGGCAAGAAACTCTTTGCCTTCTCCAAGATGGAAATGCCTGCCAATGAGATGTTAAAACAAATAAAGTAATATTAAGGAAAAAAGAAAAATAACTTATCCCGCAGGGCATGACCCTGCAAAGACATAGTAAAATATGCACTAATCTCCGCATAGGTGGTTAGTGCTTTTTTTTGTGGATGTTGGAAGAAGTATCTGCGTGCAATTCCGCTGCAACTTAATTTTTGGCATATTTCTCAAAGGTGCGGATAAGGTGAAGATAAGGTGATGATAAGGTGAAGATAAGGTGATGATAGACTGATGTTGCAGAGGTGCAAAATTCTCTCAATTGTCAGACTTTTCCTGAAAAACTGAATTTTATTTTGTTCTTATCAATTATTTTTTGTACCTTTGCAGCCGAATTGATATGGTATGCCAAAAAGTAAAGAAATTGTTTCTACAAAGTCAACGGAGCACATTGTAGTCAATCTGCATCCGAGTGAACAGCATGACGTAGAGAATAGCATCTTTACTATTCGGGGCGTGCAGGTGATGCTTGATAGTGATTTAGCTCGCTTCTATGGAATTACAACTGGTAATTTAAATAAATCGGTAAAGCGTAATATCAAACGTTTCCCCGAGGATTTTATGTTTCAACTTACAAAAGAAGAGGTTGAGGATTTAAGGTTCCATTTTGGTACCTTGAACAACAACGCAAATTCTTCAAGATTCCAATTTGGAAGCATGAACGGCAGAGGCCATAATGTCAAATACCTCCCTTATGTATTTACTGAAGAGGGCGTTTCTCAGTTGAGTGGCGTGCTACATAGTGAGACTGCAGAGGAAGTCAGTGTCCGTTTAATACGTGCATTCGTGGCTATGCGCCGGTATATAGCGACGCATGCGGGTATTTTCCAACGTTTGGATTCGTTAGAACAGTTCCGCTTAGAGACAAAGCAAAGTCTTGCATTGGTTGAACATAAGTTTGATAATCTCTTATCGCGTTTAGACGATGGTAGTGTAAAGCCGATTGAAGGTATCTTCGTAGAGGGGCAGGTTTTGGACGCGCGCATATATTTGGAACAATTGATAGGTAGTGCTAAGAAAGAGATCATTTTGATAGATGGCTATATTGATGCTCGCACGTTTGATATTTTGGAAGCTCGTAAACAGGGCGTGAAAGCCACTATCTATACAGAGTCAGTTGGACGCAAACTCTTGGCAGAAGCGCAAGCGCATGACGCAGAATACCCTGGTCGTCAAATTGAATTGAAGGCATATAATAATCGATTCCACGACAGGTTCTTGATTGTTGATGATGACTTATATCACTTTGGTGCGTCATTTAATGAATTGGGTAAGCGATTGTTTGCATTCGATAAAATGGGGATAGATAAAGGCTTGATACTAAGTCAACTTTGATGTTACACCGCCTTCTCCTGACGGAAGAACAAATAGGAGCGGTTGGCTGCCCGTAAAACAGCAGACATAATTAAAAGCGTTTACTGACGCTTGTTCTTGGTTGCTTGAAATCTAGCAGTTTCATAACTCTATCAGGAATAAGACAGGTAGATGCTCATGGGGAATATCCCTTAATTGGTTGTACTATTTTAGTATGCCTTTTAGTTCGTATATTCCGGCGTGAGATTCTGCATTGTCATTCTATAGAGTAAGGTTTTGCTAGAACCGCAAGCAACTGAATGACAAAGGTAAGGATTCCACGCTTTTTTATTGTATCACGCTTGGCGGAATTCACAGGCAAGAAAATAATTGTAACCGAAATGAAAAAAGCATTTTTATTATTACTTATCGTGGCATCAAACGTGATGGCAGAAGAATCTGTAGTTGATTATTTCTACAAGTCAGAACGTAATTTGTTTTGCTTTTTGCCCGAGTCAGAGCATCCACGAGACATGGAAATCACCTTTGGTCAACTTGGTTGGGATGCTATTATACAACAAATTATAAGATTTGATAATTTGGGTGCTTCTAGAGCAATCTATGGATATGAATTGGTTGGAAATTCCGTTGTTAGTTATGCCCAATGGTATACAGATATTTTTGGTAGTGAAACAAGATGGAAAGATCAGTTAACTAACCTGACTATTCCTGAAGAAAAAAGTAGTTGGACTGAAAACGACAGAGGTGGGGTGTATAAATGCAAATCTGAATGGGTTTATATCGCATACAGAACTAATAATGGACGAGATGTGGTAAACAAAGCTATTAAAATGTCAAAAGCGATTACATTAAATTCAAGCAAAAAAACATATACGCAATATTCGTATTGGTCTAAAGGAGATGGACACATAGCATCTTATGAATATGATAATATCTCAAAAAAAATCATTGTGAATGAGTTGAGAACATTTATTACGCCTTCGGTACGAATAAAAGAAGTTTCTGAAAAAGAATATACTGCCTATTTAGAAGAAAAGGCGAGACAAGAAGAGATTGCACGAAAAGCCAAAGAGGAAAAAATTTATAATGAATTTGTTGCTAATCTAAAGCCACAACGTCTTGACATAGCCAATCGCGCAGCATCAGATTCTATATCCAAATTATTTAGAAAGATAGAAGAAATCCGCTACGCTAATCGAATAGAAACAGGACAATATAATTCATTAATCCACTCCGGGTTATCAAGTACAGACGAGCAAACAAAACTATATGTCGACTTCCCATTAGAAAGTGAATTGTTTGTTGATGCCCCTGAAGAAGAAAGAGACACAATTATATCTTACATTTTGAATTTAATGCGAGATGGAATCATACAAGATGCTTATGTCACAGAACCGACAACAAAACGCAAGTGCGCAGTTGGACAATGGATGAGCACTTCGATTGATGTCAATATAGAAAGATTATCATTTGATGTGGTCAGAAGTAAAGACACTTGGAAAATGGCAGACAAAAAAGCAATAATGCCTCAAGAATATAGTTCCTATATCATCCAAGCTGCTAACAATGTTTTAGCCAACAACAAAAAAGCAAAGAAACAAAAAGTAGATTTAATGATATTAAAATTTAATAATGAGCAAAAAGGTATTTGGCATATTCAAGTCAATCCGACAAATAATAGTTTCTTCAACTATACTATGCTTGATTAAGTTTATCGTATTAAATGAATTATAGATTGGTAATATATATTGCATCATTACTAACAGTACCATTGTTGGCAAATGATAAAATCACAATCGACAAAACGACTTGCACCATTACCAAAGATGGAAAGTCTTATCCACTATATGGAAAAGTAAAGATTGTGGATTCCTTTGAGGACATTAAGGTTAAAATTGTCAGCTCATTCGAGGATGCAGATATTCGCATTGTAGATTCGTTTGAGGACACATGTGGCAAAGTTAAGATAGTTGATGCTTTTGAAGATGGGAAGGTTAAAGTAGTAGATAACTTTGAAGATATCAAGATTAAAATTGTGGATAATTTTGAGGGAGTAAAACAATAAACCTATCACTCATACAACGAGTAGTATTTACGAATAAATTCAAAATAGATTACATCAGTATCAGCAAGGGGAGAGCAATCTCCTCTTGTTGTTTTGCAGCGTAAATTGGCATCGTGGGAGCGCCTTCTATCTCAAAATGAAAAACAAATAACCTCTCAGGTCAAAGAAAATAGGTTAAATGCAAATGCTATCGGAAAAATCTGTGTAGGGCATAAAAATTTCCGCTAAAAAACCATAAAAAGTCATTTTTTTACACGAAAACAAATATTTTTCTTGTTTATGTGATTTTTTTTGACTACTTTTGCAGCCGAAATTGGAGAAGTATGACACATTTTTTGCGCACATGTGGGCGCAGACATAATAAATAAGGACACTCGATTGCCCCTCCTCAGAGAAATCTGGGGGGGGGAATTCGTTGATAATAAGCAACTTGTACAACCAAGTATAACAATAGCTCAATTTATTAACCTCGTTCTCTGGTTCTCTATTATTCTATGATTCTATTATCCTAGATAACTAGTAAACTAGACAACTCAACAAAAAACAATTAACCAAATAAACAAAATGATATGAAACATTACAATCAACCGGAGACAAATGTTCTCCAAGTCATGAACAACAGCATCATCTGCGCCAGTGGCGAACCTGCACCGGTTCCTGCACGCGGACAGTTAAGCACAATGCAAAAAACAAGTGTGCAATGGAATTAAGAATGGAGAATTATGAATTATTTTATAGGTATGAAAAAGTTACTATATTTCGCAGCTGCGTTGTTAGTACTCGCAGGTTGCAGCAACAAAGAAGAAGTGAACGAACCACAAAACGAGCCCGCTAATTACGGTACTATTATAGGACAGATTGATCTCCCCCAAGGTGAAGATGCCAAAGTGGGTGCACGCAAAATTAACGCCCCCGAAGGTTGGTAAACGGCAACCGAGGCATTTACTATGCAATGGGAAAGCACGGATGCCATCTATATCTACAACGAATCCGGGTGCCAACTGCTTAGCAATCCGTCCATTACGGATAATATCGCCACCTTTGATGGTGAGTTGTTGGACAATATGTCTTCATATAAAGTGGCGTACGGCTATAACCCTCAAGGAAGTGCAACCGCCTTTGATGTTCCGTATATCGCAGGCAACTACCGTCCTTTTGCAGACGGAACGGGTGCAAAGAACGAATTCACCATTGCTAACTTCGGTCCCGTTATCGGTTTGCAACTCAAAGGAGTAGAAGAATTGACGAAGATTGTGGTTGTTTTGTCGGAAAACAGCAACACCTTGGCTACTTACACGATGTCGTTTGGCGAGAGTTCTCTTGCTTTGAATACTACCACGGCAACAAAGGTTTATTTCCCTATCCAATACAAGGAAACTGCCACTAAGATGACTCTCAGTTTCTACAAAGAGAAGAATTCGGAAGATGTGTTGATGATGTCACAATCTACCACCCGTATGCCGGAAATGAACAAAGTTAGCGTCTATCCCGAATTGATGGTGATAGAGCTCTACAAAGGTCAACTCGGTCAAATGGAAAATACCACAGAAAATTGGGAGGACTAAGTTGAAAGTTGAAAAACAATGAAGAAACTAATCTATATCGCAGTTGCGCTGTTCGTACTTGTGGGTTGCAACAACAAAGAAGAAATGGGTGGCATACAAAACGATCCTGCCAACTACGGTACTATTACCGGAAAGATTGAACTTCCGCAAGACGAAGATGCCAAAGTGGGTGCACGCAAGATTGTTGCTCCCGAGGGTTGGGCTACAGCCACCAGTCCTTTTACCATGCAATGGGAAAGCACGGATAAAATATATATCTACAACGACTCTCAAAGCAAGCAACTCACTTTGAAATCCATCGACCCAACAGGTATTGCTACCTTCGAAGGTGAGTTATTGGACGATATGTCCTCTTATAAAGTGGCTTACGGCTATAAGCCTAAAACCAAAGGATCCTTTGCTGAAACCGTATTTACTGTTCCGTATGTAGAGGGCAATTATCGTCCTTTTGCCGATGGTACGGGTGCAGGGCATAACTTCACGATTACCAATTTCGGTCCCGTTATCGGGCTGAAACTCAAAGGAGTAGAAGAATTGACGAAGATTAAGGTTCTTACAGTGTCGCCGACGACTTTTGAGATGTTGGACTACACAATGACATTTAGTACTCCTCTTGCCTTAAATACCACCACCGCCACAACGGTTTATTTTCCTATCCGAACAAGTGCACCTGAGGTTACCCTCTATTTCAATAAAACGGAGAACTTGAAGGATGTCACGATTATGACCAAGCGACTGCCCAAAGCTCCGGCTACCAACAAGGTTACTACCTTCCCCGAATTGGAGGTTTGGGGATCCACAAAGATAGTTAATGGTCATATGGGTGTTCAGATGTGGGAGAATGGTCCTTATTGGGCTACCTGCAATGTCGGTGCTACGGAACCGGAAGAATTTGGTGACTACTTCGCTTGGGGTGAGACGGCGCCTAAAACTGAATATAGTTGGGACAACTACAAGTGGTGCAAAGAATATGACAGCAAAGAAGCCATCGTCTACCTGACAAAATATTGTGCGAACAGCAAATGGGGTTATAATGGATTTACGGATGACAAGAAAACTCTTGAACCGGAAGACGATGCCGCTCATGTGCATTGGGGCGGTGGTTGGCGCATACCGACTAAAGCCGAATGGGCAGAACTGATAGATGAAGCCAACTGCACTTGGGAGGAGACAACCCAAAACGAAGTGCCGGGTGCTCTTGTTACAAGCAAAAAAACAGGCAACTCCATCTTCTTGCCGAAAAACCGGGTTGAAATTGGCCAAGGCGCATATTGGTCCTCATCGTTGTATTATGATGATGGTTCTTTTTCTAATGGACCGTTTGGGTGGGAGGCCAGATTCTATCCAGTCAAGTTCGAATTAATATACGGTGCTCGCTTCTCCGGTTATGGTATTCGCCCTGTCTGCCCTGCCAACTAATCTTTTGACACGTTAATAGTCTAAAAACGACCGCTTCGAGTAAAAGAAAACTCGAGGCGGTTGTTTTTGTGTCCCCTTGACAAGTGTCGAATAACGGTCGGTCAACCCTCTACTCAAAAAGACTTTATCATCTCCCCATTATCACCTTTGAAAAGTGCCCCCAAAAATTGTCACAAGTTGCGCTCAGCACATCGTAGGAGTGCCTTCTACCGAGAAAATGATTGAAATTATCATTTTTTTTCTGTGAAAATTTGCATAATTCAAAATTTTAGAGTAACTTTGCAGCGTTTTTTAGAACAAATGGCTACCAAAATAAACATATTACAACAAAAATCCCTCCCAAATGGTGTCCTTACATCGGCATATCTGGCTCAAAACGGCATCATAAGGAGTGAGCAAGTCGGTTATGTGCGTTCCGGTTGGTTAGAACGAATATCTCAAGGTGTGTATTGTTTCAAAAGCAGCACTCCTACACTCTATGCCACTTTGTCCTCATACGCAGAGCAAACGGATTGGGAATACCATGTAGGTGCGTATGCCGCATTAGAGATATATGGCTATTCCCATTATGTAGCTATGACGGAAGTCCCAATACATATTTTTACAAACAAAGATAGAATGGCACCCCAATGGATGCAGGAATACCCTTGGGGACGTACGTTACATAATGTATCGACGATGACGTTAGGCGAAAAAGGAATAACGACACGCGAAGTGGATGGTGTCAGCATACAAGTGTCTTCTCCCGAACGTGCTTTTATGGAATGTCTATTGTTTGCACCTGAGCAATATGCTTTGATGGACTTGTATTACATCATGGAGATGCTCAACACATTGCGACCGAAAATGGTGCAGGCGTTGTTAGACGATTGTTCTTCGGTAAAAGTTAAACGCCTATTCCTGTATATGGCAGAGAAAGCGAATCATCCTTGGTTCAAAACGCTACGAACAGAGCACCTTGATTTAGGTAGTGGCACACGCAGCTTTCAAGCCAACGGAAAGACTATCGCAAAATATAAAATAGTTGTATCACAAGAATTAGCAGATTATGAAAAAAACATACTTGGATAAAGTAGATACACTACTGCATATCCTTCCACTTGTAACGGAGGAGAAATGTTTTGCTATTCATGGAGGGACAGCCATCAACCTCTTTGTTAATAATCTAACACGATTGTCTGTTGATATTGATATAACTTACCTCCCATTGGAGAATCGGAATAGCAGTATTCAACACATTAACGAGGCCTTGCTGCGCATTGCCGCACAAGTCAAATCGGTTCTGAAGGGTGTGCATATCATACCCCGTTTGGATATTTGCAAACTGACCTGTGAGTATCGCGGTCGTCAAATCAAGTTAGAAGTTAATCAAACCAAACGAGGTGTAATCGGTGGTGAGGTATTAACGATGCCACTGTGCGAAAAAGCCCAAGAACTCTTTGTCACATACGCCGAAGTCCGTATTGTACCGCTCACATTGCTTTACGGCGGTAAGATAGCGGCAGCTCTTTCCCGTCAACACCCACGAGACCTATTTGATATCCAACACATGTCACTGCCCTTATCGGATGCCAAAGAGGGATTCCTATTCAATGTATTGAGTAGTGACAGACCTATCCATGAGACTTTTGCTCCCAATCTAATTGACCAACAGCAAGCAATGCAAAGTCAGTTTGAAGGTATGTCAGATATTCCTTTTACATACGCCGACTTTGAGCAGACGCGTGCCCAATTGATAGACAATGTTAATGCTCTGCTTACTGAAAATGAGAAGAAATTTTTGATTTCATTTGAGTTAGGCACTCCGGATTGGACGTTGTTTGACCATCCCGAATTTGCAGACTACCCTTCCATAAGATGGAAGTTGTTAAACCTGAATAAACTCAAGCAAGACAACCCAATCAAACTTCAAGAAGAAGCAGATAAACTGAAAGCGATTTTATTATAGGTAGGTTCTATAAATTAGGTCGAGGTGATTTTGAGAAGAATTTTTGATAAGTACACCTCGCAATTCGATTCCTACATCATCGAAAGAAAGGCTTTCGTCATTCTGTCCCAACCGTATTTGACTTTTTCTTTTTGCAGATAGGCGGTGAAGGCGGATTGGCGGTTGTGGGCAAAGTAGTCTTCCATACACTCGGCAATCTCCTGACTGTCAGGAGCGACGGCGTAACCCATCTTGCCATGATGCACAATCTCTCCTAATCCACCCACATTCGTAACCAAGATAGGTTTCTCAAAGTGAAAAGCCACTTGCGTCACGCCGCTCTGCGTGGCGGATTTATAGGGTTGCACAATCAGGTCGGCTGCTCCGAAGTACTTGCGCAAGTCGGCATCGGGAATAAACTCGTTACGCAATATAACCCTGTCTTCCAATCCGTTACGCGCAATCTGCTGCCGGTATTTATCTTCGTCCTCGTAGAACTCGCCGGCGATGAGCAGTCGCACATCGGGTTGGGTGTCTTTGATTCTCTCCAGGGCGTCCAAGAGCAGGTCCAACCCTTTGTAAGCACGTACCAGACCGAAGAAAAGAAGATACTTCTTGTCGGGGGCCAAGTGCAGCGTAGCACACGCCTCTTCCTTGCTCATCCGCTCTCCGTAGTGGTCATATATCGGATGAGGTGAGACGGCAACCGATGGTTGTTTAGAGTTTAGAGTGTAGAGTGTAGAGTTTAGAGTGGTAATATCTTTGGCGACGGCATCGCTGAGGGTGACAAAAGCATTTTGTGCCTTCACAAAATAGGGGGCAAATAATTTGTCTAAGATACTCTTCTCATGCGGAAACATATTGTGTACCAGCGCGATACATTTGGTTAGACCATTCTTTTTGGCAAGGCGACAAATCAGTCCGTATGCCGGCGCAAAGAATGCCATCCAATAACAACAAATCAGTAGGTCAGGTTGATTGTTTCGTATTTGCCTACCTAAGCGCAACCAATTGAATGGATTGCACGAATTGAGTACACGACTTATCTTGAGTCCTTTAGGAGCAGTTTCGGTGGTGTATTGTGTTTTACCCGGAAATAGAAACGACGGGTATTGCAGGGTAAAGGTCCAAATCTCTACTTCGTGCCCTTCGACTTGAAACTGACGTGCTAAACGTTCATTGAACGTCGCCAATCCGCCGCGATAAGGCCATGCTGTTCCTAAAATAACGATTTTCATCGAGTCCTTTGTTTTTTTTGTTCCGTAATGCTGCGCTTTAGAATCGGAATACCAAACAAGCTCTTGGGTGAGCTATACTGCCATCCAAATTGCCATCTACATCGTGCATGTAGCGGCGCGATAGTTCGCATTCAAGTACCAGACCTAACGTGAAATACTCTGCGCAGCGGTAGTCAAAACCGATGAGGGGTGTGCCAAACCAGTTGTTGTTACGTTCATCCAAATTCTGCTGAGCAACCGTTTCACCAATGAAAGTGTCTTGCAGAAAGTTCCAACCGAACTTGGCTCCTACATACGGGGAAACACGGTGTTTGTCGTTACATCCCTTGTGCCAACCGAATAGACGGTATTGGTACATTAGATATACGGGGAAATTGGCTCTGCTTTGCCTGTGGTCCTTATCTACTGTTTGATGAGTAATAGGGTCGTGATAGGGAGTGCGGCTCATTTTGTTGAACTGAAAACCTAAATATAAAGCATGCCCCGTGCGAAACATCACACCGAAGTCCGTTTCCATATTAACTTCTGATGCCCATTTGCCATCCAGTTTGGTGGCGCCTCCGCCAATGCTCATGTAGAGTGATGGTTCACATTTCTCCATTTTTTCAGCCATTACTCCTACACTAACTATCAGGAGTACGACCATTGATAAAATTTTTTTCATTTTTCTTTGGGTGGTATTTGTGATTGTATTGTACTTATTTTGTGAACGCATTCCAGCCTTGTGCTTTTAGTTCCAACTCCTCTCCATTGCGTCCGACCAGGGTCATACCATATTCCGGTTTGGTGATGTGCCCTACAATGTAGATGTCGTCCATGGGAATGAGTTTTTCGTAGTCTTTTAGGTCGCAAGTGAATAGCAACTCATAGTCTTCGCCTCCATTCAAGGCGCAAGTCACGATACTCAGGTTCATCTCTTCTGCTACTTCGGCAGCCTTGATGTCAATAGGCAGCTTGTCTTCGTAGATGGCACATCCTACCCCTGACTGGTGACAAATATGCATCACTTCTGACGACAATCCGTCACTCACGTCCATCATGGCTGTTGGCTTGATTCCTGCTTGGTGCAGTTGTTCAATTATATCGCGTCTGGCTTCCGGTTTTAGTTGTCGCTCCAGCAAATATTCTTTGCCCTCAAATACTGCTGCGTGGTCACCACCGCCGGCTATGCGTTCCCGTTCCAGCAGTTGCAGTCCCATATAGGCAGTACCCAGATTGCCACTGACACAAATCAAGTCATTCACTTTGGCTCCGTTGCGATATACGATGTCTTCCTCTTTGGCAGTGCCAAGGCAGGTGATGGAAATAGTCAGTCCGGTCATACTGGCAGATGTGTCACCACCCACCAAATCGACACCGTAGCGCTCACAAGCGAGACGAATACCGCTGTATAACTGCTCCAAATCTTCTACACTGAAACGAGCAGACACACCCAACGAAACTGTAATCTGTGAGGGTGTCCCATTCATGGCGTAGATGTCGGAGAAATTTACCACGGCAGCCTTATACCCCAAATGCTTAAGGGGAACGTATTCCAAATTGAAATGAACGCCTTCCAGTAGCAAATCTGTTGTCATGAGAACTCGTCTCCCGGGAGCATATTTCATGACTGCCGCATCATCACCTATTCCCTTGAGTGACGAGGGTTGAGTGAGTTGGATATTTTCTGTTAAGTGCTTGATGAGTCCAAACTCACCAAGTGTGGAGATTTCTGTTCTGTCCATTTTCCTGCAATTTAGGTCGCAAAGGTACAAACATTTTTTGGAATAGGCAAATAAAAGTTATTTAGTTGCTATTTTCTTGCAAAATATACAGTGTCTTTTAGAAAAAATATAGAAATCCCCTATACTTTTTCTTCCATCAGACGAAATAGTTCTTCCCATCTCAAGATAGCGTCGTGTCCGTACCGCCAGATGTTTTCTCTAACCTTACTTAGACTGACCTCTTCGTCGATGTGACTCTTGGAATAGAACTTGTCTGCGTAGCAGATGATTTTTTCCGGCAATGAGATAGGGCAGTAGTCACGTTCCGGTATGGGCAACTCTTCTCGCAGGACTTGTTCCAATGCAATGCCGGAACCGGTGTGCCGTTCGGCTACTAATGCGTGTTTGGGCAGTCCTTCTCGTCGTAGCAGTTCGGCACCCAAATATCCGTGTTCGATGTACTTATGTTCGCCGGTGCAAAAGATGCGTGGCGCATCGCAGTAAAATATGCCTATGTCGTGTAGCATGGCGGCTTCTGCTATGAATTGTCGTGCTGCTTCACGACCGCCCTCTTCCTCGAATAGCCATTCGCTGTGTGCATCCACTATCTGCAAGGCTCTCTCGCGAACTTGCTCGCTGTGGGTGACCAAAACATGCTTCAACTCCGGCATGTTGGCGTAATATTTATCTATTAATTCGTAAACCATTGAGTAGCGATTTTGCATCCATGCGTTTTTTGCCTGGCAGTTGCAGTTCTTCGATGCTGATTTTTCCATCCCCGCAATCCATTGTGATGGCACCTTCGCCCTGCTTGACGGCATAAACTTTGACATTCTCATACATACAACCGCCTATCGTAATATTAGCCCATGCAGTAGGATAGGGGTTCAGACCTCTCACAAAATTGTTGATTTGATTGGCAGTCAGAGTGAAATCTATCTGACATGTATCCTTGAAAATCTTAGGCGCAGGTTTCAGTTCTGCTGCATCGATTTGGGGAGTTGTGGGAAGTTCGCGCCCCTCTGTGTCGCATTGCTCTATCAGAGCCAGTGTACGTAGCACCATCTCGCGGCTCATTGCCATCAATCGGTCATGGAGTTGCCCTACATTCTCATCTGGTGCAATAGGTGTTTCTTCTTGAAGAATAATATTGCCCGTGTCGATATCATGCTTAAGCATGAATGTAGTCAGTCCGGTTTTTGTCTCGCCGTTGATAATAGCCCAGTTGATAGGGGCAGCTCCACGGTATTGTGGCAGTAACGATGCGTGTACGTTAAATGTACCCAATCGAGGCATACTCCACACTACTTCAGGTAGCATGCGGAATGCTGTAACTATCTGCAAATCAGCTTTGTATGACCGTAGTTGTTCGATGAACTCGGAGTCTTTTAGATTGACAGGTTGCAGTATGTCCAAGCCCTGTGATAGGGCGTATTGCTTGACGGGTGAGAATTGCATCTGATGGCCGCGCCCGGCAGGCTTGTCAGGCATGGTTATCACTGCTACTATGTTTTCACCATGTTCCACCAACGCCTTCAAGCCTTCCACGGCAAAGTCGGGCGTTCCCATATAGACTATTCTTAGTTTCCCCATGACAGTTTTTCTTTGAGTGATTGGATAAACGAGTGCTCTCCCACTTGCACCAGTTTGATGGTGCGTTGTGCCTTCTCGATGTGCAAAGTTATGTCGTCTGTGATGGTTAGACTGCGACCATCTACGCTGATTAGATAATTGCCGTTTCGGCTGCTGATTTTCATATCCAATTTCCAATCATCCGGTATCACCAGAGGTCGAACATTGAGACTATGACTGGCGATGGGAGATAATAAGATACCCCGCGCTTGTGGTACCATCAATGGACCTCCTACGCTCATATTGTACGCTGTGCTTCCTGTAGGAGTTGCCACTATGAGTCCATCTGCGGCATAAGTGGTCAGCGGTGTGCCGTTTACCAGCGTCTCAATGGTTATCATACTGCTTAATCCCTGTTTCATGATGGCTATCTCATTCAGCGCATAGGGGTAGGGTATCAACCGATTGCCTGAGGTGGTAACTTGTAATAAACCGCGTTTTTCGATAGTGTATTTGCTTTGAATCAGCTGATCCATTATTACATCTACGTCTGAGGTTTTTACTTCTGCCAAAAACCCCAAATTGCCACAATTGATACCGATGATGGGCACATTGCTGTCGCCTACTTGGGCGGCGGTGGTCAGGAATGTGCCGTCTCCACCTACCGATAGCGCAAAGTCTATTCCTCCATCGGCCGCAGTCTCCAGATTAAACTCCGGATACTCTCTCAAGTTCAGCTCCTGACGCAATTCCTGCGAAAGCAGTATGCTTACTTCACGCAACTGCATAAACTCAATCAAATGCGTCACTTCGCTGAGCGTTTCTGCCTTCATGGCATTCCCAAAGATGGCGATTTTCATGTCTTTTCCTAAAATTTGCGGCAAAATTACACTTTTATTTGCACATTCGCAAATTTTGTTGTAATTTTGCAACGAATTTTAATTAGGTTCGTTGTGTATGACAAGATTAAGTGTCAATGTTAACAAAATAGCCACTTTGCGCAACGCGCGCGGAGGCAATATGCCTGACGTGGAGTTATTCGCTCAGGATTGTGAGCGTTTTGGTGCAGAGGGTATCACGGTGCACCCACGTCCAGATGAACGTCATATCCGTCGCGACGATGTGTATCAGCTCAAGCAGTTGGTTACCACAGAGTTTAATATCGAGGGTAATCCTGAGCAGCCTTTTACGGATTTGGTTTGTGATGTTTGTCCTACTCAAGTGACACTTGTTCCCGACGCGGTTGATCAGTTGACCAGCAACCATGGATGGGACACACGCAAGCATCTGGCGAAACTGACTACCATCATACGCGTATTTAAGGTCAAGGGTATCCGTGCTTCCGTCTTTGTGGATCCGGATCCTGAAATGGTGGAATATGCTTTCCGTGCAGGTGCCGATCGTGTGGAGCTATACACCGGTCCCTATGCCGAGTTGTATGAGCATGACCCGCAGGCAGCTATTGCTATGTACCGCCCTGCGGCTGAAAAAGCCCGCGAATTGGGACTGGGATTGAATGCCGGGCACGACCTTAACCTCAGTAACCTGACAGCTTTTATTCATGCCTTTCCATGGGTGGATGAAGTGAGTATAGGCCATGCATTGATAAGCGATGCGCTCTATTTAGGAATAGAGGAGACAATCCGCCAGTATAAATTACGAATCAAACAAGCATAAATTTTTATAGTATGTTATTACAAATTAACACCCTCGCAACAGATTCGCTTGTTGCACAAGAAGAAATTATCGAAGAAACTTCCATGAACCTATGGACTATGGCGCAGTACGGCGGCTGGATTATGATTATCTTGGCTATTCTGCTGGCTTGGGCTGTGTATGTCTTCATCGAACGTATGGTCATCCTGCGCATGTCGCTGAAGGAGGACAAGACGTTTATGGATCGCATCAAGGACTATATTCATGAGGGTAAGATTGACTCAGCTGTCAACCTCTGCCGCCAGAACGACACACCTGTGGCTCGTATGGTAGAGAAAGGTATCAGTCGTATCGGTCGCCCTATGCAGGATGTGCAAGTGGCTGTAGAGAATGTGGGCAATCTGGAGGTTAGCAAGTTGGAGAAAGGACTTGTTATCATGGCTACTATTGCTGCCGGCGCTCCGATGCTTGGTTTCTTAGGAACAGTCCTCGGTATGGTGCAGACTTTCTACAATATGGCTCAGAACGCCAGCGGTGTTATCGAAATGTCAGCGCTTAGTCAAGGTATGTACCAAGCTATGGTCACTACCATTGGCGGTTTGATTGTCGGCATTTTGGCTATGTTCGCTTACAACTTCCTTGTTTCCCGTATCGACCGAGTTGTTCGCCAGCTTGAGGGTCGTACCATGGAGTTTATGGATTTGCTCAACGAACCTGCATAAAACAATATTCTCTCAACTATACACTTACTAAGGATATGCTTAAGAGACGCAATCGGGTAGAAGCGACATTTGCTATGTCCAGTATGACGGACCTTATTTTTCTGCTCTTGTTGTTCTTCGTGATGGCAAGCACGATGTCGTCGCCCAATGATATGAAAATCAATTTGCCTCAGTCGCGGGCTAAAACGACCACTAAACAGGTGGTGGCTAAGGTCAGTATCGACAATCTGGGCAATTATTACGTGGCTCTGGGTAAGCAACAGCCGGTTGCCATTGAGTCTGAAGACCTGGAGATGTACTTAACCAGCGTGCAGCAACAGGACAGTACCATGTACATTGCTTTGCATGCTGATGAGGATATAGCTTACAAGGAAGTAGTTAATGTGCTCGATATCGCCAACGAACACAAAATGAAGATAGTCATAGCTACCAAACGATGAACAATAATCAAAAATCCAATACTATTGCCGCCATTGGAACTGCCATCTTCATGGCTCTGATGGTGCTATTGCTCCTGTGGATTACAGTAGCGGCACCGGTCATTGAGGAGGATGAGGGTATTATGGTTTCCTTCGGTGATGCGGATACAGGCGGAGGACGTGAAGACGGAGCTATGGCTGCTGCGGCTGTTCCCGAACTGGTGGCACCGCCTCCTGCACCTTCAGCTCCCTCTAACAACGATCTTATGACACAGGAAGATGAAGAGACATTGGCTCTGCAGCGTCAGCGTGACGAAGAGGCACGCCAACGCGCTGAGGCTGAGATGGAACGACTACGCCGTCAGCGCGAAGAGGAAGCGCGTGTGGAGGCAGAACGCATAGCTCGCGAGAAAGCGCTGGCGGAACAGAAAGCCAAGCAGCAGCAAGCTATGGATAAGGCGGCTGCTATGGGTGCTTTGTTTGGTCAAACAGGTTCAGACGAAGGAGCTAATGGGGCAGTGGGCGAATCGGCTTCATCCGGTACGAAAGGTAACCCGGTCGGTCGCGGTAGCGCGGGTGGCAATTCGTGGAATCTCAACGGACGTCGTTTGATTGGCGACTTGCCTCATCCAAGCAATACATTTACGCAGGAGGGGCGCGTAGTAGTCAGCATCATAGTAGATGCTACAGGCAAAGTAGTCAGCGCTATGGTTAGTGGCAATGGAACTACTATTTCCGATGAAACGACTCGTCAATTGGCTGTCAAGGCGGCTCTGAAAGCTAAATTTGATATGGTGGACAGACCTGACAAAGCAATGGGAACAATCACTTATAACTTTAAGTTCAAATAAAGTTTAGTTACAAACTTATGAATTACATTTTTCTTGATAATGGCTTCGAGGAAATAGAAGCAGTCACGACGATTGATTTGTTGCGTCGTGCCAAAGTAGCACTTACGACCGTCAGTTTAACCGGCAAAGTACATGTGTTGGGAGCTCACAACATTGCTGTAGCAGCCGATTGCCTCTACGATGATGTGGATTTCTCCGATGCTGAGGCACTTATTTTACCGGGTGGACCTACCAATCTGATGCAGCATGCCGGGTTAACCGAATTGCTGATAAGTCACAATAATGCAGATAAACTGATTGCTGCCATCTGCGCTGCACCTTCCGTACTGGGACAGTTGGGCATTCTTCAGGGTAAAAAGGCCACCTGCTATCCGGGTTATGAGAATTATCTGGGTGAAAGTTTTATAGGTGGATTGGTAGTGGAGTCCAAGAACATCATTACTGCCAAAGGTCCCGGACTGAGTAGTGATTTTGCTTTCCGTATTATCGAACGTTTGGCTTCGCCGGAAGTGGCAGACGAAGTGTACGATGCAGCACAGTACTAACGCGCGTACGCGTGTACATATATGTTAGGTGTAGTAACCGTAAATTGATAAACATACAATAATCAAATAACAACTAATTTAAATCTTTCAAATAAAACAATGAAACGTAATTTTTTTCTCGTAGCATGCCTTATTGCAGCTACATCTGTTTTTGCTGAGGACGAAGCTCCTAAGCCATGGCAG
>JAGHSR010000031.1 GCA_018065765.1 Candidatus Colicola coprequi | reverse complement strand
ACGTTACCAATCAAAATCACTTTGTTTACTGAACTCATAATAAAGATATAAATTTATATAATTCTTCTAACTCTTTCGTTGCCATTGCGCTAACGGTCTATGCCCCTAGGTCTCTAGGTTTCTAGGTTCCTATATTCCTAGCCCTCATCAACTTCGCGTCCTTTGCGCTAATTTTCGGCAAAATTACAATAAAATTTTGGTATGTGCAAAAAAAGATGTAATTTTGCACGTTAATTGTGCTATTTCGATGAAACACTATTTACCTATCATCTTTAGTTTCCTCTTCGTTTCTTTGGCTTGGTCACAGACCGACGAGCCGGAGTTGAGTAGTGGTCAGCAGGTCCGCTGCGTCGCTTTCTACAATCTGGAGAACCTGTTTGACACCATCCACGACGAAGGAAAAAACGACTACGAGTACCTGCCCGACGGAGGTATGAAATGGACTGCATACAAATACGAGCAGAAGATTCAGAAGATGGCTTATGCCATTTCACAATTAGGCACCGACATTGACCCACGTGGTGCTATGTGCGTAGGGGTTGCCGAAGTGGAGAACATCGGCTGCTTGAACGACTTATGCCGCGAGTTGGAGAAATACGACCGCCACTACTCACCCATCCTGCTCGAGGGACCTGACCGGCGAGGCGTGGATGTGGGATTTCTGTACAACGCGGACATGTTCAAACCCACCTCGGTCAAGGGCTACGAACTCCACGCACACTACTCCGATGGTGGACTCGTGCGCAGTCGTTTGCAACTGCTTGTCTCCGGCTATACCTACGAGGACAATAGCAAACAGTTTGTCAAGAACGCCAACAACCGCATGGAGAAACTGCATATCATCGTCAACCACTGGCCAAGTCGCTACGGCGGCGAACTCACCAGTCGGGCTACACGCGATACGGCAGCCATGCTGTGCCGAAGCATCTGCGATAGCCTGTACCTCAAGGATGCTGGAGCTAAAATCATCATCATGGGAGACCTCAACGATGACCCCTTCAACCACAGTTGCGCCCATGTGATGGATGCCAAAAAACACCGCGAGGAAGTGAAACCCAAAGGCTTTTTCAATACCATGTGGCTCAAACTTGACAACGGTGTCGGCAGCTTGGCTTACCAGGGCAGTTGGAACTTGTTTGACCAAATCATCATCTCCGAACCCCTGCTCAATGCACCCTTGACCAGCAAAGGGTGGGTCTATTGGAAATCGCAAGTGTTCAACAAACCCTTCCTAACCGTGCAGGAGGGTAAGGACAAAGGCACACCCCTCCGCACACACAAAAGTGGCGTCTGGCAAAACGGCTACGGCGACCACTATCCCACTATGATTTATCTTATCAAAAACAACTAATCACCAATAACACATTCCCTCTCTCATGACTCTCACTCGCAATACCTCCCCCATCCGCATGCGCAACTACGGGCGCATCATTCAAGATATGATTCAGGTTGCTACCCAAGAGCAAAATGCAGCCATGCGCAACAAGATGATTCTTTATATCGCACACAGCATGCGACAAAAAAACATGGTCTGGAACAAAGACCAAGATACATCATCATCTCGCGTTCGTGACGACATCACTCGCCTCAGCAATGGACAACTCAACTGCAACTTTGCTGAGTTTGACCAAGCTATGCAACGGCCTCTGTACAAAATGGAAAAGAACCTCTATCAGAAGAATAGAAAAAAATGAATTGGGATTTTTTGATTAAGGACCAATCCTCCCTCACAGTCACCACCGACAGCCGTCGGGTCACTCCGGGTTGCATCTTCGTGGCGATTAAAGGAGAACATTTCGACGGGAACGATTTTGTAGAACAGGCACAAAAAGATGGTGCTGCCTACATCATCCGTGGGGAGAATGCCCTCTCCGAACTGCAAGACTTAGCACGGGCATGGCGTCGCGAATTGGCGTTGCCTATTTTGGGCATCACCGGCACCAACGGCAAGACGACCACCAAAGAACTCATGGCTGCGGTGCTTAGCCAACGCTACCAACTGCACTACACACAAGGCAACTACAACAACTCTTTGGGTGTGCCCCTGACCCTGTTGCAAATCACCCGCCAACATCAAATGGCGATTGTGGAGATGGGTGCCAGCCACCCGGGAGACATACGCGAACTGGTCGAAGTGGCTGAACCTAATTTCGGACTTATCACCAACGTGGGACGTGCACACCTGCAAGGATTCGGAAGTTTTGAAGGCGTCAAACAGACCAAGGCGGAACTGTACGACTACCTCATCGCACACAACGGCACAGTCTTCATCAACGAGGACAATCCCGACCTCCAACAAATGTGGTCTCACGCCCTCTCCTCCTCCCCCTCTCCTTCTCCCTATCTTCCTCCCCATAAGGGAGGACTGAGGTGGGTCTCCCTCCCTTGCCCTATGAGGGAAAGGGTTGGGGTTAGGGTCTACCACACATCCCCTATGCCAACCGGCACACATCTCGTGGGCAGTTACAATGCAGAAAACATCGCAGCAGCACTGTCCATAGGTGAATACTTTGGTATCAGACGGGAAGAGGCACTTGCAGCCATTCGCGCATATGTTCCCACCAACAATCGCTCGCAGGCTGTTCAGACCGAACACAACCAACTCGTTGTGGACGCCTACAATGCCAATCCCACATCCATGGCTGCGTCTATCAATGCCTTCCTGCACGAGCAAACCTCCAATGAGCTGACATTCATTCTTGGTGAGATGCGGGAGTTGGGAGAATATAGTCACCTTGAGCATCAAAACATCGTCAATATGCTTTTGGAACATAAGATGACGGATGTCTATCTCGTGGGGCAGGAATACAAACAAACCACTGCACCCTATCCCATCTTCGACGACGTGACAGCTTTGGTGGATTATCTCACCGCACATCCCTTGCACAACAAACGCATCCTCATCAAGGGGTCTCGCGGCAACCAATTAGAAAAAATACTACCTCTGTTATGAACAAGAAACTGATTTCTGCATGCATCGCCCTGCTGATTATCGGCATAGGAGTGCTCGTTTACATCAATATCCACCAAAAACGCGAGATGACCGAAATGGTCGAACTGTTGGAGTTTGAGAAAGAGGAACTGGAGGACGAGTACGAAGATTTATCCATTCAGTTTGACGGCTACCAACAACTGGATATCCACAACGACTCCCTGCAAGAACTGCTTTCTAAGGAACAACAGCGTGTCAAAGACTTGCTCGAGGAACTGCGTATCACCAAGGTCACCAACGCCCGCCGCATAGCCGAACTCAAAAAAGAGCTCGCCACCGTCCGTTCCGTCATGGTCGTGTATGTGCACCAGATTGATTCGCTCAGCCAACTCAACGAAAACCTGACCAAACAAAACCGCGAGTACCGCCAGCAGTACCAGCAGGTCACTGAAGCCAATGAACAACTCACGGAACAGAACACCAAACTGGAGCAGGTCGTCTCCCGGGCATCCATGCTGGAGATTAGCAATTTCAGTGTCATCACACTCAATAAGCGTGACCGCAAAACGGGGATTTTCTCGCAGATTCAGAAACTGGAGATTCACTATACTTTGCTCAAGAACATCACCTGCGAACCGGGTATTAAGACGGTTTATCTGCAACTCCGCCGCCCCGATGGGGAAGTGATGACCAAGTCGATGTCTAACACGTTTGCTTTTGAGAACGGCACCTTGGACTATTCGATTAAGCAGGAAGTGGAGTACGAAGGCGAAGAACTGAGTGCTGTCATGTACTGGCAGGTCGAGGAAATCCTCCAATCCGGCACCTACAACGCCGACTTCTTTGTCGATGGCAATCTCATCGCCTCCTACCCCTTCACTCTCAAAAAATAAATGTTCCACGCACGGGTGGATTACGGGTGGATTACGGGTGGATGACCTGACAAAAACCGAAATCCACCCCTTGTGTTTGATGCTATGTCTTTGCAAGCCACTGACGCTGTCGCTGGCTATAAATCCTTGTGAGTAACACTCACAGATATTTTTAGCCATCTACACCATCTCCCGTCGGGTTAGCATCAACCCCAAGGCAATAAACCACGCTTCGCTTCAAAAACCCTCGTGGCAGCAAGTTGTTTTATCGGCGCTTGCGCCGCCCTGTAGCGCTAGCGTTCTTACCTCCTACCTCCTATAGGGACTATCCCCCCTTGCCCATTCGGGGTCCCCAAAGAACTTGTTCGCATGGGGAGAGCGAAGGCACAAGTCGCCTGCTGATTAAGCGGAGCTGTATCAGCCTTTGCGACCTT
>JAGHSR010000068.1 GCA_018065765.1 Candidatus Colicola coprequi | reverse complement strand
GGACATTACCCCCACGGATGTACATCTCTACTACTAAATCTCCATTCTCCGTTCAGCATTCAGCATTTTGCATTTTGCATTCTGAATTTTGCGTTTTGCATTCTGCATTTTGCATTCAGCGTTTCGCCCTCTTTGGGGCGAAAACATTAGCACCTTACGCGGCTCCCAGTGCCGCATACTACGCAACCCCCATCTTTTTAGATATTTACCACCCACCGCACCGTCCTACAGCGCAGCGGTCTATAGTAATCTCCATTCAGCATTTTGCATTCAGCATTTTGCATTTTGCATTTTGCATTTTGCATTCTGCATTCTCATTTCTCAATTCTCCATTTAATAATTTCTCCATTGTTCCACGCACGGGTGGATTACGGGTGGATTACGGGTGGATAACGCTCCAAATTTCGTGGAACATTTAAGAAATTTTAACATTGTTGCACTTAAACACCCCTAAACTCTAAACTCTCTCCCCCCGTCTCCCCTTCGGGGGCATTCTTTTAGAAATCATAGGTGAGCAGAAGGGCTATTTCGTGGCGGTTTGGGAGGAGACGGCGAGTCGCACCCGTGTAGGACACCGGCGTGATGAAATGAACTGCCGGTGCATAGACGTAGTCGTATCGCAGCGTGAGGTGCAGGTTTTCTTTTTTCAGCATGTTAGCTTGGAACATAGCACCTATTTTCA
The DNA here is from genome assembly GCA_018065765.1 of Candidatus Colicola coprequi. GTDB lineage: Bacteria > Bacteroidota > Bacteroidia > Bacteroidales > Paludibacteraceae > Colicola > Colicola coprequi. The sequence goes on along the minus strand of JAGHSR010000068.1, from coordinate 5,454 downwards.
GACCGTGTCCTTCGTAGGAGTACAGGTCAAGGGTGTTACCGTACGAGTAGTCGCAATGTGCCCCCCAACGCAGACCATACGGCAGGTGGTGAGTCAGTTGCAATTGACCAGCGATGCCGACATGTTCGTTCTGCTTATGAATAGCTGCCGCCACACGCTTATCCCATAGCAACGTCGCTTCGGCATGTACTTGCAACTCCTCTACAGGTTGCCAGTTCACCATAGGGGTCAGCCCTACGGCATGGCGCAAACCGTCATTTCCCCATATATATGTCCGAATGTCCTCCTTCTCCAACCAAATAGCCGTGAGACCATCATTGGCAGTCAAGTAGAACAAACTCACTTCCCCTCTCACATTCGGGGTCCCCAAAGAGCTTGTTCGCATGGGGGGAGCGGAGGACTTCGTCGCTTTAATGAGCGCGGGGCGCTCAGTCTGTGCGACCGAAGTGCCGAACGCGTAATTCATACTCACTCGATGAACATGTGTTCCTACCAGTGTCTCCAAGCCGTTTCGGTCGGTATAAGCGCCTTTCACGTGCGCGGGGTTGAGGTGGATGAACGTGGGACGAATCAGTCGAACACCATACTGGGCCGATAGGGTGTGCCGCTCACGAACCTGCCAAGCGACACGCGCCATAGGCAGCACATCGTGCAAGGAGTGTTCTTGCATGCGCGAGTAGCGATACTCAACCTGCCCCATGGCAGTCAGCGTCTTGTAACGGAACTGATAACCGGCATAAATAGCACCGTAGTGAGTCCGATGGGTGAAAGTGTCGTTCAGTATGGTCACATCGTCCCACGCTTGCAACTGCTCTTGAACCAGTTGGCGATAGTTGTAACGCCCGCCCGCCGTTAGGCGATGCGCACCGCCCGTGAAGGGAAACGCATGGCTGTAGTGAACATCCACCTCGTGCTCTTCTTCGCGCGATCGAGATAGGTAGTCGTTGCTCGCAAAGCGTGTGAAAGCGGTCTGCTCCAGAACCTGCTGGTGCAGCTGGTCTTGGGCGTCGTCGATGCGGTAGCGATAACTGACACCTAGGCTGCCTTGTTGCGATATAGCCCCCTCGTAGGCCGCCAAAAGGGAGACCTTGTAGGAGGTAGGAGGTAGGACCGCTGCACTGTTGGACCGCTGCGCTATAGGACTGCTGCGCTGTAGCAGGTAGGAGGAACGCAGTTGCGACAGCAGGTTGCCGTCCTTGTCATAAACCGATTCGGTTCTGTTACCCATGTTCTTGCCTTGGTTGAACACGCCATCCACCAACAGACGAAGACTGTGTGCCTGTTGAAAACGCAGTTTCATATCTACTCCGTAGAGAATATCGTAATAGACAGGCTTATCTTCTTCTTCCAACCGATAGTGGTGTCCCGACGACAGGTAATCAAAGTCGGTAACAATAGTCTCTTTGGTAGGAGTAGTCTCGGCTCCTATGTGTACACTACCTGTCACTTGTGTCTCACTCCAGGCTATCTGACTTGCCATGGCAAGTGTGAGTACGATAGTTACTTTTTTCATTCTGAATTCTCAATTCTCAATTCTCCATTCTCCACTTCACTCCCCCCACATACACCAGCAGCACCACATTCATCATGAGTGCGTACAGGATAGCCGGAATAGCAAAGCGTCCGTCACCGAACACGAACGGACTACTGGCAATGGCAATAGCCTGAGCGGCATTCTGCATCCCCACTTCGATGACGATAGTACGGCGTTCCTGTTGGCGCAAACGAAACAGCACGCACAGCAGAGCTGCCACACCGATGGCGCAGAGCAACAACACGGTTACGGCACTCCCTAATGTCAAAAAGTTTTCCACAATAGTAACCCTGTGTTGCACAAAGAACACACCTGCCAAGAACATCAGAGCCGGAAAAGCCAGTTTGGACAGTACGTGGTCTATCTTTTCGGCTGCTTGGCGCCAGCGACGTCTCACTCCTATTCCGAGTAGGATAGGGAGGAGCATGGTCAGCAGGTTCTGAACCAGCAGGTTACCGATAGGCAAGCTTATCCCTATGGCTTCGCCCACGGAGGCGGTGGTCAGTTGCATGATGACGGGAACCGTCAGCAACGTGATGATACTGCTGATGGCAGTGAGCGATACGGAGAGTGCCACGTCACCTTGCGCCAACTTAGAGAAGATGTTCGAACTGCTTCCGCCCGGGCAGCAGGCTATCAGTACCAAACCGATGGTAAAAATAGGACTCAGGTGAAACACTTGGGCAATGCACCATGCCAATAGTGGCAAAATGATGAGCTGACCGATCATACCCGCCAAAACGGCTTTGTAACGGCGAATGACCAACAAAAAATCCTTACCTTCCAATGTCAAACCAAGGTCAAACATCAGAATGGTTAAAATGGGTAAAACGATAAATATTGTGTTCATAATTTTGCATTTTGCATTTTGCATTTTGCATTCTGCATTCTCAATTCTCAATTCTCAATTCTCAATTCTCCATTCCCCAAAATACTCCAGCAGCACTTGTTCACGGCTTGTTTGTGTTTGTTCGGCATAGCCAATCATCGCTTCCAGACGGTCGCGAAACTGCCGTTCGCGTAGGTCGTAGATGGTCTTGCTTAGATAGACGTCCTCCTGTCGCTCCATAGTGAATGTGAGCGCGCACGCGCGCGTAGCCGGCACATACGTGACGATACCGCGTTGAGCCAAACGAACAAGCAACTCGCTAATCTTCACTTTACCCTCTCCCAACGGCTGAGTGACATCCTCGTGCAAGTACTGCAGGTCAGTAAAAACACCCGTATAACGTCGCATCAAGTTCTGCAATAGTGCCTGTTCCTCCTCCGGCAACGCGTAGTGCCGCAGTTCGTGCACATCGGTATTAATGCGAACACGGGGGCGGGTCTCCTGTTCGTCCTCAAAGTGAATATAACCCGCCTGCGAAATGAGATGCAAGGCAGAGTAGGTGGGCAGCAGTGGCAATCGCATGACCCGACAAAGGTCGTCCATGTGAATAGCAAACGTGTGACCCATACCCGAACCCAAACCTACCTGCAAGTAGTCGCACACGCGCTGATAGACCTGACTGACCAACTCGCGAGGAGGGTAGTTGTCGCGAACACGCTTGTGGGCTTTGGTGCGGTCTGATGGCGCATAGAGCAGGACGCAATAAGCTTTTTCCCCGTCACGACCGGCGCGCCCCGCCTCCTGAAAATATGCTTCTATCGTGTCGGGCAGATCGTAGTGAACCACCAGTCGTACATCGGGTTTATCCACCCCCATGCCAAACGCGTTCGTGCAAACCATCGTCGTTTGGCTGTTTTTCCATGCCTCTTGCCTCTGACTGCGTTCTGCGGGCGATAGTCCGGCATGGTAAAACTGACATCCCAACAACTTAGCAATCTCCTCTGCACGCTTACGGTTGCGAACATACACAATCTTGCTCCCACTCACTCGCTCCACGATGTATCGAAGCATATCCGGCTTCGTCGCAGGTGCGTTGGACTGAGGCTGCGTGTCCGAGACACTTTCGGCAGTGGGCTCGGAGTCGGTGCAATAGCGCACTAAATAGTTCAGATTAGGGCGACTAAACGAGGTGCGAAAAACGTTGTTCTGCTCAAAACATAGTTGCTTCTGTATGTCCTCCACCACATCGGGTGTGGCGGTAGCGGTGAGCGCAAGAACAGGAACACGCCGTCCGTCAGGAGTGACCAGATGGTCTCGAATACGGGAAATGTGCAAGTAGGAGGGACGAAAATCATAACCCCACTGACAGATGCAGTGAGCCTCGTCCACGGCAATAAGCCGAATAGGCAATTGGCACAACCTCTTGCGAAAATCCTCGCTCTCTAGGCGTTCAGGGCTGACATAGAGAAAGTGGTAGGGACCAAACTGGCAGTTGTCAAGAGCCACACGTTGCTGGTCGTAACTCATTCCCGTGTAGATAGCTGCAGAGCGGATGTTGCGGTGGTTGAGGTTCTCCACCTGGTCTTTCATCAGTGCAATCAGGGGCGTAATAACCAAACACAGCGCACCTGTCTGATCTGCGGAGGGCAATTTGCTCATATAGAGCGTTGGTACCTGAAAACACAACGACTTGCCACCACCTGTAGGCAGCAACGCCAATGTATCGCGACCATCCAGCACGGAGCGAATAATCTCCTCCTGCAACGGACGAAACGTCTCGTAACCAAAATAGTTTTTTAGTATGTCTTGGATTGTCATCTTTTGAATGGACTCGTCTTACGGCAAACGACTTGACCATTACTTACTAAAATCGCACAGATGCAAGTTTGGGCTCGCAAGTGTGCGATTTCTTATTGGATTGTTCGCTTTGCTTAGCGCAGAGCAGTAGCGATTTAGAAGTTGTCAACGTGTACTTCAAAGTACGATTGAGGATGGCTGCAAACAGGGCACTCGTCCGGCGCGTTGGTACCGACAACGATGTGACCACAGTTGCGGCACTCCCACACTTTCACTTCGCTCTTGGAGAATACTTCCTGTGCCTCGATATTGTGCAGAAGAGCACGATAGCGTTCCTCATGGCGTTTTTCGATAGCAGCTACAAGGCGGAATTTCTTTGCCAACTCAGTGAAACCTTCTTTCTCGGCTGTCTGAGCAAAACCCTCATACATGTCGGTCCATTCGTAGTTTTCACCATCAGCAGCGTCTTTGAGGTTTTGTACAGTCGAACCTACACCATCGTGCAGTTCTTTGTACCACATTTTGGCATGCTCTTTCTCGTTGTCTGCGGTTTTGAGAAAGAGTTCTGCGATTTGTTCAAAACCATCTTTCTTTGCTTTGGAAGCAAAATACGTGTACTTGTTGCGTGCCTGCGACTCGCCGGCAAAAGCAGCTTCGAGGTTTTTCTCTGTTTGGGTTCCTTTATACTTGTTTTCCATATTGTTTATTTTTTAAAATATCGGTTGTACAATCCTTCAAATCCTTTACCATGGCGAGCTTCGTCTTTGGCCATCTCATGAACCGTGTCATGAATAGCGTCAAGGTTCAACTCCTTAGCACGTTTAGCAATAGCCAATTTCCCTTCGCAGGCTCCGGCTTCCGCCATCATACGTTTTTCAAGGTTGGTTTTGGTGTCCCAAACCACTTCACCCAGCAACTCGGCAAACTTAGCGCAATGCTCTGCTTCTTCAAAAGCGTAACGCTTGAACGCTTCTGCAATCTCGGGATAACCCTCTCGGTCAGCTTGACGGCTCATAGCCAAGTACATACCTACTTCGGTGGCTTCGCCCATGAAATGCGCGTTCAGGTCTTTTTTCATTTGTTCATCCGTATCCTTAGCTACGCCTATGACGTGTTCGCATGCAAATTGGATACCTCCTTCCATTACTTCTTTCCATTCAACAACTTGTTTGCATTGCGGGCAACGTTCAGGTGCCTCTGAACCTTCGTGTACATAGCCACAGATCGGGCAGATAAATTTCTTTGTCATAATCAATTTAAGATTTAGATTTTGTTTTATTATACGGTTCTATAT
>JAGHSR010000013.1 GCA_018065765.1 Candidatus Colicola coprequi | reverse complement strand
GTCCATTCCTATCAGTCCCAGCCACATGGCGATTTTCAGTGGAATCGTTTCTACCGCGAGATAGCCTGGAGCTATGGTGCAGGCTCGCGCCTTGACCTCAGTTTTCTCATCCTACGTCTGGACTTCGGTTTCAAACTCTATGACCCTAGTCGTATCTACACCGATGGCAAACAATGGCGTACAGCCACCAACTCTTGGCGATGGAAAGAGGATGCAGCCGTTCATTTTGCTATAGGCTACACATTTTAGGCATTGGCTATTATTGTGTTGAAAGCATCATACATATCATCCGTTCCGGAGGCCGGCTGTGACGAAGCCGGTCGCGGACCATTGGCAGGAAGCGTTTTCGCTGCAACTGTTATCCTTGACACGGAGCAAATCTTGCGCGAGCAAGACTCGCCTACGGCTTGGTTCGCGTCGCTTAACGACTCCAAACAACTCACTGAGCAACAACGCTGCGCCTTACGTCCGCTCATTGAGCAGCACGCCCGGGCATGGGCTGTGGCAGAGGTGACAACGGAGGAGATAGACCAACTCAATATCCTCAACGCCAGCATTCTTGCTATGCAACGAGCCCTTGACCGATTAGCCATCCGTCCGGAACACATCCTCGTGGACGGCAATCGATGGAAACCCTATATACCCCACGGAGAAATGATGGCTATCCCTGCCCAAACGGTAGTCAAGGGCGATGCCACATACCTCTCCATCGCGGCTGCCAGCGTACTGGCCAAAACCTATCGGGACGACTATATGCTGCGCCTGCATCAGCAGTTCCCAATGTACCACTGGGACAGCAACAAGGGCTATCCTACCCAAGCCCACTACACCGCCTTGGCGCAATTCGGACCATCACCCTACCACCGCAAAACATTCAAACTAAAAATATAACTTAACATGCTAATTATCAACAAATCCGAGGATAAACCTCGCAAAAAACACGGCTGTCTATGGACGGCACTCATTCTCTTGGTCGTTTATGTGGCATTGATGGCCATCATCGGTGCTAACATGGAGAGCCTCTTCTCTACTCCTGCTACCGAACTGGCCGACCAAACCGTCTACCGTCTCAAGATGAAGGGCACGGTGGTGGAGCAGGCGCCGAAGGACAATCCTTTTGAGAGCCTGATGGGGTCAATGTCTCTCATGCCCGACATGGAACAGTCCGTCATCGGTTTGGACAACCTGCTGAGCAACATCCGTTTGGCGAAAGAGGACTCGCATATCTTAGGTATTTACCTGGATGGTGGAGCACTGGCTATCGGTCAGGCGCAGGCCAAGGAATTGCGCGAAGCACTGATTGACTTTCGCGAGTCAGGTAAGTGGATTGTTGCGTATGCTAACCATTACGCACTGTCCAATTATTACATTGCCTCGGTGGCTGACCGTATCTACCTCAATCCGATTGGCTCCATCGACTGGAACGGACTCAGTGCAAGCAAAATGTACTACACGCGCCTGTTGGAGAAAATAGGTATCGAGATGCAAATCGTCAAGGTGGGAACATTCAAGTCCGCTGTCGAACCGTATTTCCGTACATCCATGTCCGATGAGGACCGCCGGCAAACGCAGACTTACCTTACCGGTGTTTGGGATGTTTTCAAACAGGGCGTGAGCGACTCCCGCTCATTGACGGTGGAGCAACTGGATAGCCTTGCCGATGAGTGTATGGGACTGGCTGCCCCGCAGACCTATCTCACACACGGCCTGATAGATAGCCTTGTTTATGTGCAGGATATGGATACGGTACTTCGGCACATGACCGGCACCAAAAAATATACCCTCCTCTCTACATCCAAGATGGCTACTGTGAAGCGCCCGGAACATACTGCTGACCACCGGATAGCCGTCGTGTATGCTGAAGGCGAGATAATAGACGAAGGTTCACAGGGAATATCCGAAACGAAGATGCTCAAGACCCTCAAAAAGATTGCCAAGAACAACAAAGTGCGAGCCGTCGTTCTGCGTGTCAACAGCCCCGGTGGAAGCGCCGATGCAAGTGAGCAAATATGGCATGCCATGCAACTCCTTCGACAGAAAGGCAAACCTGTGGTCGTTTCTATGTCCGACATGGCAGCGTCCGGTGGATATTACATCTCATGTATGGGAGATTATATCTTCGCGCAACCCAACACCCTCACGGGTTCCATTGGTATTTTTGGTATAGTACCTTGCTGGAAAGACCTGCGAGAAAAGGTCGGACTGGATATGGATGGTGTCAGCACCAACCGCCATTCGGGTATTATGACCGACATGATCTATAGGGGCATGAACGCTGACGAACAGGTGCTGATGCAGTCGATGGTCAATAGAGGCTACGACTTGTTCACATCACGTTGTGCAGAAGGACGTAAGATGCAGCAAGACGAGATCAAACGCATTGGCGAAGGGCGTGTATGGTTGGGACAAGACGCATTGCGTTTAGGGTTGGTGGATGAATTGGGTTCGATGAACGACGCTATTGCCAAGGCTGCTGAACTGGCTAATTTGGAGGATTACCAACTCGTTTATTATCCGGAGAAGAAAGACCCGATGGAGGAACTAATCAAACTGTTTGATGATGCCACGAAGGAAGAACGCATCATAGCCAAGCTGCGTCAGTTATGTTCCCGTCCTCGTATCCTTGCCTTGATGCCCGAAATCACGTTTAACTAAAATTCTGCATTTAGCATTTTGCATTCTGCATTTTGCATTCAGCATTCTCCATTCTCCATTTCTCTAATTATGTCTTTTCTCCTTGCCCCATTAAGCGGAATCTACGCGGGTATCGTATGGATTCGCAATTGGCTCTACGATGAGTATTTGCTGCCCTCGTATGAGGTCGGTGTTCCCACTATTTGTGTGGGCAATTTGGCTGTTGGCGGAACGGGCAAGACCCCTCATGTGGAGTGGCTATTGCACCAACTTGCACCCTCCTACAAGGTGGCTGTTCTCTCGCGGGGTTATGGGCGTAGGACGCAAGGTTTTATGATGGCAGATGCTGAATCCACCGCTTACACGATTGGTGACGAACCTATGCAGATTCATCGCAAGTTCCCCGATGTGCCGGTAGCGGTGTGTGAGAACAGGGTGCGAGGGGTTCATTTGTTGCAGCAGCGCGTTCCCGGATTGCAGGTTGTCATCTTGGACGATGCTTTTCAGCACCGTCGTTTGCGGTGTGGATTTTATATATTGCTTACTACATACGACCGTTTGTATGTCAGCGACCATTACCTTCCTTGGGGCAGGTTGCGTGACAACCGTGTGCAAGCGCACCGAGCCAATATGATTGTGGTTACCAAGTGTCCGGAGAAGATGCAACCTATAGACCGTCGTGTTGTAGAGAACACGTTGCGTCTTCCGACGTTCCAGTCGTTGCATTTCTCTACGACTGTGTATGCCCCTCTACGTCTGACACAAGACCAATCGTGTCTTGTGGTGACCGGCATAGCACATCCCGAGCCGTTGCTGAACCATGTACAAACATGCTGTTCGAACGCATCGCTGATGGCTTTTCCGGACCATCATGTTTATTCTTCGCGTGACATTGCACTCATAGAGCAGCGTGCGAAAGATGTAGATTGTGTCGTGACGACCGAGAAAGACGCTGAGCGATTGGCTTTGGTCGCTATGAGTGACGCTTTGCGAGCCAAACTGCAAGTCGCCCCCATTACCGTCACTCTCTCCGACGAGAGTCTCGTCCGCCAACGCCTGTTTAACTACATAAACAACTTAACAACTAATTAATACTAACTAATCATGTCGTACAAATTTACATTTGCTAGTGTGGGTGGTGCTACCCGCGTAAAGATTCAGTCGGAAGACGATATCCGTCACCTTGGCGAGCTGGATCAAAAAATGTGGACTGTTCTCTCTTGCCCGACATCGGGATTGGAGATAGCAGATGAGAGTCTTCAACTCATGGATAAGGACGGCGACCATCAGTTGCACGTCAACGAGGTCATCGCCACGGCTCAGTGGCTTGACGCTTCATTGCATTCCTTATCGTCTCTCTTTGATGAGACCGACGCCATCGCCCTCACCAACATCAAGGACGAGGCTATTCATGCTATCGCGCAGCGTTTAGACAAGGAAGTGATCACTTTGGCAGACTTGGATGCTAAGGTAGCCGCAATCATGGTGGAGGAGCAGGTTGCTCCGTCTGCGCCTTATGAGGCAAACGTTATGGCGGCATACAAGGCTAAACAAACCGAATATGCCACGTATTTTGAGACCGAGAAACTACAACGCATGGGTTTGGCCACTATCTCCGAAGATATGGTTGCCCCGGGCATGAACGAGGCAGACTTTGTCGCTATGGGACAGAAGATTGCCGACTACGAAGCAGCTGTAGCTGCTGTGGCTGCTGCCAACGCAGCGGCTAAGGCCAACGTAGTGGCTGAGTATCAACCGCTACGCAAACTCATCCTTATCCATCGCGATTTTGTGCGTCTGTTGCACAATTTCATTACTTTTGAGGATTTCTACCGACGCGATTCGAAACGTTTGGCTATTTTCCAAGCGGGTACATTAGTGATAGATCAACGCGTGTGCCACTTGTGCGTGCGCGTGAACGATATGGGCAAACAAAACGCTCAGGCAGCTGCCAGTGGTATGTTCCTTCTTTACTGCGACTGCATCAGCCGTACCATGGGCAAGACGATACAAATAGTTGCTGCTGTCACAATGGGTGAGATCAAGAACCTCACCGTTGGTAAGAATGCTATTTTCTACGACCGCCAGGGCAACGACTACGATGCTACCATCACCAAGATTATCGACAACCCTATCTCCATTCGTCAAGCTTTTTGGAGTCCGTATCGCAAGTTTGGTCAGTGGGTCACCGACCTCATCAACAAGTCGGCTTCGGAGAAGGACGAGAAGGCTTTTGCGGATATGACGACCAAGGCACAAACCACTATTGCAGACCCGCAAGCGGCAGCCACGGAGAAAAAGTCCGCGTTTGACATTGCCAAGTTCGCCGGTATTTTTGCTGCCATCGGTATGGCGATTGGGTATATAGGTGCCTTCTTAACATCTCTTGGTGGCGGAATTAAAGATGTACTGCATATGAATTGGGGCTTTTTCATTTTCTTGGGCATTATTTTGGCCATTATGTTGTGTATTTCCGGTCCGGCTATGATCATGGCAGGCATCAAACTCAGACGTCGCAACCTTGCTCCGATACTCAATGCCAACGGTTGGGCTATCAACGCCGATGCCATTGTCAATATCATTTTTGGTGCAACGTTGACCGAGCAGGTTCAGTTCCCGCTGATTAAGATGAAAGATCCGTTTGCGAAGAAAGGTTTGGCTACATGGAAAAAGTGGCTCATTGCTTTGGCAGCAGTGGTAGTGGTGGTGTTGGTTTTGTGGCTATGCAACCTCCTCGCCTGGATAGGTTGCCCCTGCTGCATCAGCCCTTTTGCGTAATCTAATCCAGTAGATTTTACACAGTAAGAGAGTGTGCCACATAGGCACACTCTCTTTTTCTTTGCCCTTCAGGGCTATGGGGGCTTATCCCATAAAAAGTGGTTTTGGAGCAAAAAAATGCAAGAATGTTCCACGAAATTTGGGGTGTTATCTACCCGTCATCCACCCGTAATCCACCCGTGTTTTGCGCGGGCGTGGAACAATGGAGAATGCACGATGCAGAATGCAAAATGCAAAATGCAAAATGGAGAATGGGGAATGCTTAGCGGATACGTTGTCCTTGGATTGTGTAGGCGTGGCCGTCACGAATCAGATAGAGTGTACCGTTGAGGATGACTTTCTTTGTCTCGTCCGTTGATTGCGTTGGCATTAATTCGTCCAATCCGGTATAACCCTTTGTAGTGAAACGCAGTGCAAAACGTGTGTCAGATGCCGTAGCATCAGCCGTTGTGGAGTAGTCTTCCTCCAACAAGTCGGTGGTTTTACCCAAAGTGAGGTCGTCCAGCCATATGTGTGTGAACTCATCGCTTACCCGTTCGCTCAGGCGGAAGGAGAGAGAGAATGGAGAATGGAGAATGGAGAATGCAGAATTAGAGGGGGGAGTGATTTTGTAGCCAAGGGGTAGGGTTACTTCCGTTTGGCTGAGGTTGGTTCCGTTTAACGCCGTGAACGCCAGTGGCAGATTGTCGGGCAGTCCGAACAGTTGGACGGTGTTCTTCTCGCCGGTCAAGAGTACCAAATCGGCATTGTATTCGTAGTCTTGTGTATAAAGGTCGTCAAACACCACGCCTGTACGTGTGCTGTCTTCGCCACAGAAGAGCATCAAGTCCGCCTCGAGGCTGTTGTCGAGCATGAGGGGGGAGAGGCTAAACTGAATGGGCGAAGTGGAAGCAGCCTGAGTGAGATAAGCCGAGAAAGGCAGCATATCCACTTCGTCGGTATGGTAAGCCGTGAAGGATTGGAAATCGTCGGCAGGCACATAGACATACCGTTGCGACAAAGCGTTGTTGTAGGTGCGCAGATATGGGTTACCCATTATATTCCAATTGGCTATGGCCGGATTGTCGTTGTCGGCATATTGGAGTGAGACGGAAGTCTGTTTTTCTCCATTGTTTAGATTGGAAGCGAAAGCAAAACGTACCACTCCTTGGGCAGCGCGTATGCGGTAGCCTGTTTTGGCTTGTGGTTTGCCTGTAAAGTCTGTCCAAGCGTTGGTGGCAGGATTGAAAGTTTGCATTTGAAAATCGACCGCTTCGTCGGTATAGACATTGGTGACGGTGGCAGGGAAGAAGAGAGTGTGCCATTGTGTATCGCTGAATGTGTATTGTAGCGTGCACGGCACTGTAGTTTTTTCGCCGGCGTTATGTAAAGCGCCATCGACGATCAGTTCGGCAGTGGCGTTGGAGGAAGATTCGATGGTAGCGCCTAATGTAGTGACAGACGTCCCTTGTGGGATAAGCACTTGAGAAGAGGGTTGTGCATTCAATTCGCCGATAGCAATCTGTTGGGTATTCAGTGCCAAGGTCTTGCCCTGTTGAATGGTTACGTGTCGGTTCTTATAGACCCAAACGCGGTCGTCCGTAATGGTATCGTTTTCGGTGACGGTGACATTGGGTGTGTGGCGCATATAGCGGATATGGTCTGTATCGTCCGTCATGTCTTGCAACTGATAGGGGTGGTCAAAGGTGCACATGTTGGTGACCCCCTCGACCCAGTTGGCAGTATGTTTGCCCTCTTTCCAGTCGGTGAATTGTACTTTGAGGCTTTTGAGTCCTGTGCATTCGCGGAACATACCTCCGTAGCGGCCACTCGCCAGTCCCTCAGCCGGCAGGTATGCGCTCTCCAGCTTGTAGCATTTCCAGAACATGTGCCGGCAAGCCATTTGTGCCATAGTCATCCCTTTGAACTCAGGAATGGTTTTGATTTTATAGCACCCGCCAAACATTTGCAGGTAGCAGAAGTCTTTGAGTTCGGTGGCCGGCAGGTTAGGTACATCGAGTAGTGTATTGCAGGAGTTGAACATACGGTCGTAACAAGCGTGTGTGAGGTTTGTAGCCGGCAGGTAGAAGTTGTTGACATGGATAGGACCTGAGTGAAGCCCGGTGACGATATCATCGCTAGTAGCACCGGCGTTTTGGTTGAAGAGTCGGGCAAAGCAGACAGCGCGAGGAATAGTGACCGCCGTGTCCAGTTTGAGAGGGTCGTCATCCACGAGCAGACTCATCACATTGCCGGCAATGTCCACTGTTCCGGACATGATGTTGTGTGTAAGGTGTCGCTCGGTGGTGAAGGTTCCGCTACCTATTCCGTCGGGGTTGTAGCCGTGCACGATGACATAATCTCCCTTGTTCAGTGAGGTCAAATGTTCACCTTGCAGCAATGTGAGCCATAGTGCTATTCCTTCATTCGGTGTATATTCGCCCACCAAATAACCTTTGCGTTCGGTATTGCCTGTGTTATCTTCGTCGGGTGTATTGAGTACATATTGGCACAGGAGCGTTCCTGCTTCGTTGTAGATGTCGTAATAGACCTCGATGGGTTTGTCATTATCTACGTGACAAATCAACCAGATTGTGGTATTGTCTTGGCGAGCTGTAATTCGCATGGGTTGCAAACGCCAATCTGTTTCAGCGAAACTAAGTGCACTAAGGAGTGCAAGGACGAGAGAGAAAAGGAGTTTTTTCATTTGTGATTGGTGATTGGTTATTTGTGATTGGTTATTTTCTGACTTGGAGGTAGAGATATATGCCGATGGCTAAGAAGATGAAGTTAGGTAGCCAAACAGCCATGAAAGGTGTCATTACCCCGCTGACTGAAAAAGTGGTGCTGACGGTAGAGAACAAGATATATCCAGCGGTAAGAGCGACGCCTATGCCAAGGTTCTTGCCCATGCCTCCGCGCACTTTTTTGCAGCTCATGGTGAAGCCCAGTAGTGTCATGATGAAAGCTCCAATCGGCGAAGCCCACCGTTTCCACCATTCGGTTTCGAAGGCTTGCAGGTTGCCCGCTCCGCGTTCCCGTTGCCGTTGCATGTAAGCGCGCAATTCGGGATTGGTCATCTGCTGCGCCTGCTGTGCGGTGATGAACAGTTCGCTGGGGTACATGGGAATGATGGTGTCTAAACGTTCACCTCGTGTCATGGATTCGTGCATGCCATCAAAGTCCCGTCGGGTGTAGTTTTCCAAATGCCAACAGTTGACACTATCGTAGATAATTCGCTCAGCCGTAATTCGCATGGTTAGGGTTTTTCCCTCAAAATGTTCCAATGAAGCGCGGTATCCCACATTGTTGGTTTGGCGATAAGTCTCAATATAAAGAATAGTGCCGGGTTCAACCTCCATCTGCACGTTGCGTGCATTTTCGGTGGTGAAGTGCTCCACGTACTTGTCTGTAAAATCCAGCAGTTTGCCGGAAGACGGCGGGATGATATATCCTCCCAGCCAAAAACTCATGAAAAAAAGCAGCGTGGCGGAAAACAGGTAAGGGTACATCAAGCGTTGTAGGCTAATGCCCGAAGCCATCATGGCGATGATTTCGCTGTTGCCTGCCAGTTTGCTGGTGAAGAAGATAACGGAAATGAAGATGAACAGCGGGCTGAACATATTCATGTAGTATGGGATGAAGTGGATGTAGTAGTTGGATATGACGTACTGAGCGGAGAGTTGGTGCTCGTAGAAGTCGTCCATTTTTTCCGTTAGGTCAAAGACGATGCCGATACTGAGAATGAGTATGATGGAGAAGAAGAATGTTCCCAGAAACTTGCGCACAATGTACCAATCCAGGCGTTTGAAGATACGCCAGTCGATGTGTTTGAGGTCTATGTGCTTGTGTTTTGTCATAGTCGTGTCATGAGTTGTGGCATGACAGTGTCTTTCCAAGATTTGAAGTCGCCTGATACGATATGCCGTCGCGCTTCGCCCACGAGCCAAAGGTAGAAAGCGAGATTGTGGATAGATAGTATTTCCAGTCCCAACATTTCATCCGAATGAATGAGGTGTCGCACATAAGCTCTCGTGTAGTCATGGTCCACGTAACTCGTTCCGGTCGGGTCCAGTTCGGTGAAGTCATCTTCCCACTTTTTGTTGCGCATGTTCATGACTCCTTGACGCGTGAAAATCATTCCATTACGTCCATTTCGGGTGGGCATGACGCAATCGAACATATCGACGCCTCTCTCGATGGCTTCCAGAATGTTCCAAGGCGTTCCCACTCCCATGAGATAGCGGGGTTTATTTTCGGGCAGTATATCATTGACCACTTCAATCATCTCGTACATTTTCTCGGCGGGTTCGCCGACCGCCAAACCTCCTATGGCATATCCGTCACGATCCAGGTCTCTGAGTCGTTTGGCGGCTTCTTGTCTAAGGTCAGGATAAACGCAGCCTTGTACGATAGGGAAGAGGTGCTGTTGGTAGTCATAGACATCTTTGGTGGAGTCAAACCGTGCGATGCAACGATCCAGCCACCTATGTGTTCGCTCCATAGAGTTGCGTGCATAGTTTTTGTCAGCAGTACCCGGGCAACACTCATCAAAAGCCATCATAATGTCAGCTCCTATCTCTCGTTCTATGTCCATGACCGATTCGGGAGTGAACATGAGTTTGCGTCCGTCGATATGGCTG
Organism: Candidatus Colicola coprequi; assembly: GCA_018065765.1. Classification (GTDB taxonomy): domain Bacteria; phylum Bacteroidota; class Bacteroidia; order Bacteroidales; family Paludibacteraceae; genus Colicola; species Colicola coprequi. Next base: position 3,617 of record JAGHSR010000013.1, on the reverse strand, counting down.
GAGAACTGCACTCCATCTTCAGTCATCTTGCGTATGTCGGTTAGTGAGAAGACCTGATATCCTCCCGAGTCGGTTAGAATGGGTTTATCCCATTTTTCGAACCGATGGAGTCCCCCTGCCTGATGCAGTATTTGTGTCCCCGGCCGTAAGTATAGATGGTAGGTATTGCCAAGAATGATTTGCGCGTGAATATCTTCCAGCAGGTCGCGTCGGTGTACGCCTTTGACGGTTCCTACTGTGCCCACAGGCATAAAGATAGGAGTCAGTATATCGCCATGGTCGGTATGCACCACGCCTGCGCGCGCGTCGCTGTTGGCATCGGTATGTATTAAGTCGTAAAACACCCTATAGTTTGTTATTAACCGGGAAAATGATTTGAGGTTTGAAGGTGCTATTTTCTTCGGGTGTCATCAAGGCATAAGCCATAATGATGACTATGTCACCCACGTGCATCAGGTGCGCAGCTGCTCCATTCACGCATATACATCCGGAAGCTCGTTTGCCGGGAATGACGTATGTTTCCAAACGGGCACCGTTGGTGTTGTCCACCACCGACACTTTTTCGCCCGATACGATGCCGCAGGCGTCCATTAGGTCTTCATCGATTGTGATAGAACCCACATAATCCAGATTGGCCTCCGTAACGCTGACCCGATGGATTTTTGATTTTAGGACTTGAATAAACATGGTGTGTGCTATTTTTTAGTGGATGATTTGCCGGATGTCATATATTGTTGGCATTCTTCGCGTGTGATGGTGGCAGCATCTACGGATTTAGGCAGACGGTAATTAGCGTTCTTGCCCTTGATGTAGGCACCGTATCGTCCTTGCATAATGACAATATCGCCAAAATCCTGAATAGGTTTGGACGCTTGCTGATGTGCTTCAATCAGAGCTCGAACCAATTCTTCTGTCAGGGGTTGTGATGTTTTGTCGCGTGGGATGGATATGAACGTACCTTTGTATCGGATATAGGGACCATATTTGCCCGTGCCGGAGACTACATCTTCGTTGTCTATTTGGCAGACGACAGTTGTTTTGGGTATTTCAAACAGTGCGAGTGCCTCCTGAAGTGTGATGGTGAATAGCGATTGTCCCTTTTGCAGCGAAGCAAAACGCGGTTTGCCCTTTTCCATATCGCCTATTTGGATGCAGGGTCCTACCTTGCTCACCTTAGCCCATACGGTCTCTCCGGTGGCGGGGTCGATACCGATTTTTCTGCCCGCCACTTTGCCTGCCGGGATAGCGGTTACGCCCGGGTGGAAGACGCGGTAGAACTCATCCACCACCTCCGTCCAGTTGGCTTCGCCGGCAGCGATACTGTCAAATTTCTCCTCTTCTGTTGCAGTGAAATCGTAATTCAGTATATTCGGGAACTGCTCAATGAGAAAATCGTTGGTGATGCGCCCTAAGTCAGTGGGTATAAACTTCATACTGTCTTGCCCATAGGTTTCCTGCCGCATTTTGTCGTACAGTTTGCCTCCTTTGAGGGTGATGACGTTGTATTCGCGTTTTTGTCCCGGGATACTCCCTTTGGTAACGTAGTTTCGCGATTGGATAGTCTCAACGATAGTGGCAAAAGTGGACGGACGTCCTATGCCGCGTTTCTCCATTTCGTTGACCAACATAGCATCGCTGTATCGCAAAGGAGCTTTGCTGAAAACTTGTTGTGCGGTAAAGTTGTTGCAATGAACGATAGTCTGCTCCTTCATCTGGGGCAGCGTGGTGTTGCCACTATTGTCGTCACCGTCGTTGTCATTGGCTTGGATATACATTTTCATGAATCCGTCAAACTGAATAATCTCCCCTTGACAGATGAAGATATAAGGAGAATTGTCCGTTGTGATTTCGATGCGTGTTGTCAGCACTTCTGCGTCAGTCATCTGACTTGCCATGGTGCGTCGCCATATCAGTTCGTAGAGGCGTTTTTCATCGGTGTTAGCTCCTGCCGAATAGGTGGACATGTACGTTGGACGAATGGCCTCATGGGCTTCTTGTGCACCTTTGGATTTGGTTTGGTACTGCCGTGCATGATGAAACGCTTCCCCGTAGTTCTTCACAATCTCCGTCTTGGTTGCGGCTATTGCCAGTCCGCTCAGGTTGACAGAGTCCGTACGCATATAGGTGATATGACCGGCTTCGTAGAGTGACTGAGCCAAGCGCATGGTTTTGCTCACGGAGAACTTCAACTTGCGTGATGCTTCCTGTTGCAGGAGCGATGTGGTGAACGGTGATGCAGGGGAGCGATGGGAAGGCTTATGCGTCACCGATGAGATGGTGAACTGAGCCGTTTTGCATGATTCCAAAAAATCGACAGCTTCTTGCTTGGTAGCAAATCGGTGGTTTAATTCTGCTCGCAGGGTAGCCGAAGCACCCTTAACATCGTTGCCTACAAACTCGGCTGCAACGCGATAGGTGGCTATTTGTTGGAAATTTTCTATCTCACGTTCGCGCTCCACGATGAGCCTGACGGCTACCGATTGCACTCGTCCAGCACTGAGTCCTGTAGCCACTTTGCGCCATAGGATGGGGGATAGTTCAAATCCCACAATGCGGTCTAACACACGCCGTGCCTGCTGGGCGTTCACCAAGTTCAGGTCAATCTCGCGCGGGTGCTCAAAAGCGTCCAACACAACCGATTTGATTATCTCCGGATATGCCACACGGCGCACTTTCTCATCCGGCAACTTCAACGCATGTTGCAAATGCCAAGCGATGGCTTCTCCCTCGCGGTCCGGATCGGATGCGAGCCAAACAAGTTCGGCTTTGTCTGCCTCACGCTTCAGCGAAGCCAACAGGGCTTGCTTATCCTCGCTGACTACGTAATTGGGAGTATAATGGTTGGCAAAATCAATGCCGATGCTATTCTTTCCATACCCTTCTATATCACAAATATGGCCTTTGGAAGACAACACTTTGTATCCATCCCCGAGGTATTTCCCGATAGTTTTTGCCTTGCTTGGCGACTCAACGATAACTAAATTCTTGCTCATGTATTTACCATGGGGTATTCTAAAATCCCCGTTGACAAATTAAACGTTAATAAATGGGGGCGGCAATATATTAAACACCCCGCTATACAAGTAGTGACCTCACCGGCCACAACCTTTCGGCGTGCAAAGGTAGTACATTTTTGGGATATAGCCAAATTTATTTTTTATTTGTGTAGTCCAAAGATATTTGCTATCTTTGCAGCCCGAAATGTGTATAACGCAATAGACGATGCGAATAGCTATTCTTCAATATCCTATTTTATGGGCGAATGTCGCCGAGAACCTTCGGCTGACTCAGCAGCGTATCCGTTCCCTAAGAGGTCAGGCGGATGTGGCCTTGTTGCCGGAGATGTTTACCACAGGTTTTTGCACCGACCGTCCCGAGTTGGCAGAGACCGTCGATGGTGTGACCATGCAAACCATGCAATCGCTTAGTGACGAGACCGGTATAGCCATAGCAGGAACGTTCATTTGTGAAGATGGTGACAAACTGTTCAATCGGGGTTTTTTTGTGCGTCCATTTGCTCAAACCACTTTTACCGACAAGCGTCATCTTTACGCTCACGGAGGAGAGGACCGATTTTTCTCTCCCGCCACGGAGCGAATCATCATCGAGTACCGCGG
>JAGHSR010000002.1 GCA_018065765.1 Candidatus Colicola coprequi | reverse complement strand
GCCGATACGAGGATACATTTCTTCGATAGGCAGGTTAGCGTGACCGCAACCGAACGTGTGTACCAAGTGACCCGACTCAATCGTGTCTGCAAATAGTTTAGCAACTTCTTTGATTTGGTTCTCTTGAGTAGCCTCAATCTGATTCATTACAGCGAAGGCGTTCTCTTTCCATTGTTTTGCGTACTTCATAATGATTGTTTTTTTGTAAAAATTTATTATTATGGTTGATTATTTTTTAGAAAAATGCAGAGAAATAGGCACCAGTATCATGATCATCACCAATGCGCCTATCAGCATATAAGGCAGCGTGAGAAACTGCTCGGCGCTGAACGCTTTGCCTACGATAGCATTGAACGTGTATTGACCCAGCAGGGCAATGAAGATGGCCAGCGAAATGGCTGTTCCGGATTGCTGACGGAAAGTGCCACCGATGTAGTTGAGCACTACCGGATAGGTGGCTCCTACTCCAAATCCGATGAGCGTCATGGCCATGTATGCCATCGCTGCTCCCATACAGAGAGTGAATAGGATAACACCTGCCAAAGCGATAGTCAGGTAGATGTACAACGTTTTCTTCTCACCTGCCATAGCAGTTATCTTACCCAAGGGGAAACGTCCCAAAGCCATACCGATGGTAAACCAAGTCATGGCTAAGGTAGCTGACTTAGCATCCAATAGGCATTGGTTCTTGAAGAACTCTACCGAGAAACTGCCACTTGCTCCCTCAAAGCCACTTTGGAAGAACAATGCCACGGCAAACAATATCAGCACTGGGTATTGGAGCAGTTGGAGTGATTGCTTCACGCTATCCATAGCGTTGCCACTCTGTGTCTTGGCTTGAGGAAAATCGATGATGCAAAAATAGATAATGAACCCCACCATCACAACTGAAACAGCATATAGTGGCAGATGAAAATCGGCAATAAAGACATTGAGCAGCGTCCATAGCAGTGCGCCAATGCAGTAGAAAGCACCTAACACGCCCATGCGGCCGGCACGTTTGTCATCGTCGTATATGTCTGCCACCAGTGCATTGGTTAGTCCATTTAGAATACCACCACCCAGTCCCAAGCAAGCGATACTGCCGTGCAACCAACCGATTGCGGTAAACTCCGCCAAGCCTAAAATGCCGCCTAATGCCAGCACGGAGGCAATGATGGTGAGCCACTTATAGCCAAATCGATCTACGATGGGACCAAACAAAATAGTGCCTACGATGATACCTATCGACATCGTGGAGGGTAGGGAAGTGGCACCTGTTACTACTTGATTAAGCTGACCCAAGATAGGCCCCAGTGACAACATGGTCACTCCAAAAAACGCCATCCCTGCGCATGCGGCTACAAACACCGCTGTTGTGTTGTATTGTTTCATATCGTTTCCGTTTTCGTTTTCGTTTTCGTTTTCGTTTTCATTCCCGTTATCGTAATGCCAAATAGGCAGCACCGAGCAGGGCAGCTTCGCCTTGCACTTCACTGGCGCAGAACACCACATCTTGCATAGAGATAGGTTGCCCCCATTTGCATGCTTCGTTGTAAATACGCGGTATAAACTGACTGGCAGGACCGAACACGCCGCCACCGAAGATTACTTTTTCGGGGTTGAAGAGTGATACTAAATTTGCTGCACCCATGCCCCATAGCTCGATGGCTTGATTCAGCACTTTTGTTGCCAAAAGGTCGCCCTCTTTGTAGGCGGCAAACACATCGTATGATGTGACTTCGTCTATTTTTTTGCCTGCCAACACGCCCGTGTAATTACGCTCGCAGCGCAGTGCACGGCGAATCTGTTTGCCTATGCCATCACCCGAAGCGTAATACTCCCAGCATCCGCATGGGATATAGTCCTCGTGATAGGGCACTTGCAGTGCCATCCATCCGGTAGCACCTACTATGTCATTTGCACCATGGATAACACGCCCGTCCAGCAATATGCCGGCACCGATGCCTGTACCAACTGCCAAATAAATAGCGTTGTCGCACCCCTTGGCAGCACCTTTCCAAACCTCACCCAGTATGTAACAGGTGCGGTCACTCTCGATGCGAACATCAATAGCATCGTTTTGTATGCCGTCTTGGATGTGTTTCTTGAGTGGAAAATTATCCCATCCGGGGATATTGGGTGCCCAAACAGTGTCTTTTTTTGAATAAACGATTCCGGGTACACATACACCTATACCGGTAATGTTCTGCTCGGCATGTTCGGCGATGAGTGCGCGTATCACGTCCACCACTTTGTCTCCCACAGCTTCACCGGTGGCACCTTTCAGCAGCACCGTCTGCTTCGATAGCATCTGCTCTTGGTCGTCAAAGACTGCTCCCGCTATCTTGGTCCCTCCCAAATCAATTCCAATAACTGCCATATGCGTAATATATTATAGGTCTTTGATGGATTTAAATCCGTAACCCAGTTCAGTCAGGTGGTCAATTATCTCGCCCAAGCGAGTGTACATGCGGTCAGCATCCTGACGATTGGGGTAGTGCATGGCGTGAATGAGAATGATGGCGCCGTTTAGGTTGTCTCTTTTCTCTATTTCCCATAAGCGGTTCAGCAACTCATCGCCTGTGGTGTAAGCAGGGTGACCTTCCCAACACCAATCTAAACCGGTGATAAGCGTTTCTTGAGTCGGATTCAGTAATTTGTATCCGCAATCACGCAGGATATCAGCACTGAATTGGTTATAAACCTCGTAAGGCGGAATCATCCATGGGTAATCCGTTTTTTCCAAACCAAACTCTTTCATCAGTGCCTCCATCTCTATCATATCTTCACGGATAGAGTCCTCTGTGCAGAGGTTCACAGTGTCGCGCGAACCATCTTCTGGACACAGCAATAGGTG
>JAGHSR010000121.1 GCA_018065765.1 Candidatus Colicola coprequi | reverse complement strand
ATGCCACCTACTTTAGCGGCAGCAAGAAAGACATACTCGGGTTTTTCCTGCGCAAAGAACGCTTCCACTTGATCCTGACGGCATAAGTCCAATTCCTTGTGCGTGCGAGTGATGATGTTCGTATATCCCTGACGTTGCAACTCGCGTACAATCGCACTTCCCACCATGCCACGATGTCCTGCGACGTAGATTTTGGATGTTAGACCCATCCCCGCCCCTTCCCTCAAAGGGCAAGGAGTATTTTGATTCGTATTGCTCATTTTATTCAAAGTATTGTTCTATCTTTTGTATCACATTATCTGTATCAAACATAACCTCTTCGTTGGTAAAGCGCAGGAAATGGTATCCGTATGATTCCAATACACACTGTCTGTTGGCATCATCTTCCATTTGCTGCCGTTCACAATGGTATGCTCCATCCACTTCTATTATCAGACCGTCGTCTCTGCAAATAAAATCCACTATATAATCAAATATGGGATATTGTCTTAGAAACTGATGCCCTAATTGTCTATTATTAATTCTATTCCACAATACACGTTCCGCTTCGGTCATGTTTGCCCTGTTTTCACGAGCATATTCCCTCAACAACATATATCTGTCCGGAGATGTAGAATACTTGTGTAACATATCTTATCATTTCACTCCTCGCCCTTTGAGGGAGAGGTCGGGTGAGGGTCTACTTCACAATCCCCTTCTCTAGATACTCAGCCAAATTAGTGCGGGCATGACTGAGGATAACCTCATTACGAACCTTGTCCATATCACTATCTACCATCAGTTTGACTAATTGTTCAAAGGTTGTGCTTTGCGGATTCCACCCTAATTCACGTTTCGCCTTGCTCGGGTCGCCCCAGAGGTTCACCACATCCGTAGGACGGTAGAAATCGGGAGAAACGCGCACTACCACATCCCCTTCCTTTAGCATATTTCCTCCTTGCCCTTTGAGGGAAAGGGACGGAGATAGGGTCTGTACTATTCCCTTTTCATTGATACCTTCGCCTTCCCAACGCAATTCTATACCCACATGGTGGAAAGCCAATGTAGCGAACTCGCGGACGGAGTGCTGCACACCGGTAGCAATGACGAAGTCTTCGGGTTTATCATTTTGCAGAATAAGCCACATACACTCCACGTAGTCTTTAGCATAGCCCCAGTCACGCAAAGAATCCAGATTGCCCAAATAGAGACAATCCTGTTTACCCTGTGCGATGCGTGCCGCAGCAAGAGTTATCTTACGAGTAACAAACGTCTCGCCACGACGTTCTGACTCGTGATTGAAGAGGATTCCCGAGCAACAGAACATATTATAGGCCTCACGATACTCCTTTACTATCCAATAGCCGTACAGTTTAGCCACAGCATAGGGACTGTACGGGTGAAAGGGAGTTGTTTCGCTTTGCGGCACTTGCTCCACTTTGCCATATAACTCAGATGTAGAGGCCTGATAAATACGGCACGAATGCTCCAAGCCATTTTGGCGCACAGCTTCCAAAATGCGCAACACGCCTGTGGCATCGCAATCCGCTGTATATTCAGGCGAATCGAACGACACCTGCACATGGCTTTGCGCAGCAAGATTATAAATCTCGTCAGGACGCACTTTACCTACAATCTGCACCAAACCCATCGAATCGGACATATCACCATAGTGAAGATGGAAATGGGGTTTACCCTCTAAATGGGCAATGCGTTCCCGATAATCAGTACTGCTACGGCGGATAATACCATGTACATCGTATCCTTTTTCTAACAAAAACTCACTCAAATAGGAGCCGTCCTGACCTGTAATGCCTGTAATTAAAGCTGTTTTCATATTTTCTTTCTCGCATGTATTGCGTACACACTTCAATTTTTTCGCGGCAAAGTTACAACAAAATATGGATATGTGCAAATCTATTTTGCATTTTCGATAGAATTACTACATTTTCGATTCAATTTTCGATTCAATTGAGCAGAATAGTGTTGTTGCGATAAAACAAACATTTTAAATCAAAATATCGTTCAGCAAGATGTTATAACGTGTGATGGTGGCTATTACCTGTTCACGCAGCCACTTTCCCGATACAGGAGGGAAAATCCCTCTCGCGCAAAAAAAAAAATCTGCTTACGCTTGCCCATTTGATAAATTTGTAGTAATTTTGTCGGCTAAATGGAAAATTACTAAAAAACACTATCTATATGAAACGATTTATTTATCTATCGGCAGTGGCAGTGATGGTTCTAACAGGTTGCGTCTCGCGCATCAACCTGGACGAGGTGGACATGCATGCCGAAGTGAAGACGAGCATTGGTGTTCCCGTGGCAACGGTCAAAGCCAAATTAGGGCAAATCTTGTCCTTTGACTCCATCAGTGGTCAGACTCAAGAAGTGACCCAGTTGTACTTCAAAATGCCGGGAGATGCTTCCATGCCCGATGACATAGCCGATTACACGCTATTCTACCGTGACACGTTCTCCATTGAGCGCAGTTTCCACACCATCAACATCAGTTCTTACAAAGGTACATGCGACACCAGTTTGTACATTGCACAGAATTTAGGTGTTACATTGGAAAGTTTCCCTATTCCGGCAGGCACATCTATGACATTGGAGTTTCCTTTGGTACTTTCGTATGATAGCATCAATGGCAAACTTAGTTCTGAACGCATTGATAGTTTGCTGATTGATTCAGCGTCCTATACTGCTATGTTCACGAACAACTTCGGTCTTACTGACGCTGACATACAGAAAATCGAGTTGATTTATCCATCCAATATCACTCAAATCGATGGCACTCCTATGCCTAATCAGGCGTTGGATGTTCACGTAGGGAAAGAGTGTTTTATTCCGATGTACAATCTGGCTATTTCGATGAAGAAAGATCCAACCAAGCCGGGATGGGAAACAGGAAACTCTGTGCAGGCAGTCACTTTCCTGATTCGTTTCACATTACAGACTTCGCAACCTTTAACGATTACCCAATCGTCCCACATTAAGTATCAATTTAACGTTCAATACATAAATTATATCGCTGCATGGGGCTATTTCGATGCGAGCAAGTACATGCATTTTGCCGAAGAGATAGATTTGAGCAAAGAGTTCGATGGTTGGAATAGCCTTCGTAATCTCAAAATGCGACTGAGTAAACCGTTTATCAAATTGATTGCAACTCACTCTATCGCTGCCAACATGGATGTGAATATTCGTAGCCTATACGCCAAAGAAGAAGTAAGTGGACAGCGTCAATACGCCCTATTTGGTGCGGGTGATGGAGATACAACCATGGTGTGGCACATGACCAACTATGCAGATCCTATCAAATCTGCCATTGGAGCCAAAGCTTCCAACGAGATAAGTTTCTACTACACAGGACACAAGCAAGGCGAGCATGAGGGTGATTTGGACAGATTATTTGATTTGCGCCCTAATATCGTTGGTTTCAATATTGATATCACCACTCCCGATGGTTATCAATCCGTCATGCGCTTAGACAAAGATCCCTATGTACGTGTCAGTTCGATTGTCACCGTACCATTTGTTGTGAACGAAGGTTCCGAATTAAGTTACGCCGACACCGCCGATTTGGATTTGAGCGCATATAGCTACGACTCCATCATGGGCAATGGTGAGTGGCTGGACGACCTCAAGGAAGCCAATGCAAAACTCTATATCAAAGCCTCCAACGGTATTCCGTTCGCCATCAGTGTTGACTATCAGTTCTTGGATGCCAACAAACAACCTGTCAGCATGGATATGATTTCTGATGATGGCAACATCGGTCATGTACTGAACATTCCGGCTCCAACCAAGTTTAACGAATATGGTGTAGCTACCGAACCGGGTACCAACGTTGTTATTATCAATGTGAACAAAGACCATTGGAAACAATTGCAAAGCATCCGCCATATCCGCTACGAAGCTAAGATAAGTGGCAATCCGACAACTGTTGCTATCACCAGCGATGCCGAAGTGCAACTGTCTATCGGTATTGGAGCCAGCGTTGATGCTATCGTCAACACAGAGAAATTTATCAACTCAGACCAAAAGGAGAAGTAAGCCATGAAAAAACACTTTTTCGTAATCATTATAGCAACTATTGCTATGAGCATACAAGCTCAGCAGGTCAACACCTTATATTTTTTAGAAAACGCGCCTCAGCGTCATCTAATTAACCCGGCATTTCAACCGGTCAGCAAAGTCTATATCGGCATTGCACCTATCAGCTATATGGATTTTACATTTGGAACCAACTTTTTGACTTTCAACGACTTGATCTACAACAAGGATGGAAAACTTGTTACAGGTTTGTACCCCGGTGAAAGCGAAAAACTAATCAATAGGCTGCAGAAGAACCCCACTCTCAGTTTAGCAACTGACATGAGTATCTTCAACTTCGGTTTCCGTATCAAAGATTTTGGTTACTTCCATTTTGGAGTGAATGAGAAAATCAACACTACCATAGGGTTACCGGGTAATCTATTCGGAATTCTCTACAGCAACAGCACCATTGAGAATGCCAAGATTGATCTCTCTGACCTGGGAATCACAGCCAATGCTTACACAGAAATTCTTGCAGGGTATTCGCACAAGATTAACCAGCAATGGACCGTGGGTGGTAAGTTGAAGTTTCTTATTGGTAATGCCTACGCCGGTGTGCAAATCAACGATGCCTTTGTTCAAACCGGAATTGAGGATTTGCGCATAATGGCTCAAGGCAATATGCAGATTGCAGCACCTATGTTCAATTTTCCGGAGAACATGACGTTTTCCGACTTAAAAGATATACAGAAATATGTTTCTAAGGATGTAGGTTCCTACCTCAAGGTATCGAGTGCCGGTGCTGCTTTGGATTTGGGTGCCACATACAAACCTCTGGATATGCTCCAAATCTCACTATCTGTTACCGACTTAGGCTTTATCCATTGGGGAAATGCATGCCAATTGGGGGCCTCATTGGACTCAACATACACGCCGGTAGCTGTATCCTACAGCGACTTAGCCGCAGATGGCAGTGTCGATATGAATGCTTTGGTTGATCCGATCAAAGGTTTCTTTATGGACATACCCGACCATTTGTCCCAGACAGGCTCTTCCAACAAAGGTTTCACTAAAATGCTCAACTGCAATCTGCATGTAGGCGTAGATGCCAATTTCTGGAAAAACCGCGTAGGTGTTGGCGTGTATTCTCGCACTCAATTCTGCGGCAATCGCGTAATGGAGGAGGTGACCTTGGGTGCAGCTCTGCGTCCGGTCAACTGGTTTAATCTGGCTCTGAGCTACTCCTTCGTCAATGGTCGTTGGGGGTCAATGGGTGCCGGTCTGAGCCTTATGCCGTATGATGGAATTAACTTGCTTCTCATGGCAGACTATATTCCTTTGAGTTGGGCAAGTGTCAGCTACGACCAAGCAAATATACCGGCTATACCTATTCCTAACAAGCTTCAAACCATTAACTTCGGCATGGGTATCAGCATCGTGATAGGTTCCAACACCAATAAACGCAAAGATAAAGACAAAGACGGTGTGCCCGATTACATCGATCTCTGTCCCAATACCTTACGCGATGTACCGGTGGATAGCGTAGGTTGCCCACGTGACACCGATGGTGACGGAGTTGCTGACTATCTCGATAAATGCCCCAACACACCTAAAGAAGCCTATACAATGCTTGATACCGAGGGATGCCCTATCGACACCGATGGTGACGGAGTTGCCGACTACTTGGATGAGTGCTCCGACACACCTGCCGAGGCTTATGGAATGGTAGATAACAAAGGGTGCCCAATAGATACCGACGGTGATGGAGTGCCCGATTATTTGGACGAATGTCCTAACACGCCTGCTGCAGCAAACGGTCACATTGATAGCAAAGGTTGCGAAATAGATAGCGATGGCGATGGTGTAGCTGACTGGAAAGACGAATGTCCCAACACCCCGCAAGAAGCCTATTCTACTATCAATGTTAACGGATGCCCCGCTGATACCGATGGTGACGGTGTGCCCGACTACTTGGACGAGTGCCCGGGTACGCCTACTGAAGCACGTGGCAAAGTGAATGGCAAAGGTTGTGAATTGGACACCGATGGCGATGGCGTAGCAGATTGGCAGGACGAATGCCCTACCGTGGCTGGAACAACCGCCAACAAAGGGTGCCCGGAAATCAAACGTGAAGTGACCACTTTGCTCAAAAAAGCAATGCAAGGCATTCAGTTTGAAAACGGCAAGTCTGCTATCAAATCCTCGTCGTCCACTATTTTGGATCAAATAGCGCAAACTTTTATCGATAACCCGTCATTCATCATTGAAGTGCAAGGTCATACCGACAATGTGGGCAATGAGCAAGCAAACATCGAACTGAGCGACAAGCGCGCCAATGCGGTCAGAGACTACCTGATTAACAAAGGGGTTGATCCTAATCGCCTGACAGCCAAAGGGTATGGCCCGGCAAATCCTATCGCTGACAATGCAACCAAAGAAGGTCGCGCTAAGAACCGCCGCGTAGAATTTGACATCACGTTCAAGGAAGTTTCTTATGAAACGGTGCGTGACCATGCGGACAACTAATC
>JAGHSR010000050.1 GCA_018065765.1 Candidatus Colicola coprequi | reverse complement strand
GTTAACCCCGTACGTCGTAAACAACCAAGTGAACTCATCGCAACCGGTATTGCAGGTATTGACCTGAACAATACACATGTGTCCGGTCAGAAGATTCCTTTCTTTGCAGACCCTGACCAACCTTACAACCAAGTAATGGCGAACGTGGCACTGCGTGCACAGGTTGACAAGATCATCCTGGGCGGTATGGGACTGACCAACGACGACTACCTCTATTTCAAGAACGTATTCGCAAACGCCGGTGTGCTGGATCGTATCGTCAGCTTCGTCAATACTACCGAGAACCCTGCTGTGGAGCGTCTGCTGATTCCTGATATGGCACTGGCTGCGGCTGAGTACTTCGCTGTTGAGAAGCATGAGAAAGTATTGGTTCTGTTGACCGATATGACACTTTATGCCGACGCTTTGGCTATTGTCAGCAACCGTATGGATCAGATTCCAAGTAAGGACTCTATGCCGGGTTCGCTCTATTCTGACTTGGCTAAGATCTATGAGAAAGCCGTTCAGTTCCCGGAGCAGGCAGGTGGAGGTTCTATCACCATTATTGCTGTAACTACTTTGTCCGGTGGTGATGTCACACACGCTATTCCTGATAACACCGGTTATATCACCGAGGGTCAGTTGTATCTGCGTCGTGATAGTGATATCGGTAAAGTCATCGTTGACCCATTCCGTTCATTGAGCCGTCTCAAACAGTTGGTTGCCGGTAAAAAGACCCGCGAAGATCATCCTCAGGTAATGAACGCTGCCGTTCGTCTGTACGCCGATGCTGCTAATGCTAAAACCAAATTGGAGAACGGTTTCGATTTGACCGACTATGATGAGCGTTGCCTTAAGTTCGCCAAGGAGTATTCCAACGATATTTTGGCTATTGACGTTAATATCAACACTACCGAAATGTTGGATATCGCTTGGTCTCTGTTTGCTAAGTATTTCAAACCGGAAGAGGTGAATATCAAGCAGGCTCTCGTGGATAAGTATTGGAAAAAGTAATAAAATATGGCTATTCAATATCAATTTAATAAAACGTCCCTGCAAGGTCTTGAGAAGAATCTCAAGATGCGTCAGCGCACCCTGCCTACATTGCAGAGCAAAGAATCCGCCTTGCGCCTCGAAGTGAAGCGTGCTAAGGATGAGATTAAGGCTCTGGATGCAGAGGTGGATGCCCGCATCAAGGATTATGATCAGATGATTGCGCTTTGGGGGGAATTTGATACCTCGCTCATCCACGTGGATGACGTGCGTATGTCGGTCAAGAAGATTGCCGGCGTGCGCGTGCCCGTATTGGATGAGGTGATCTATTCCACCAAACCTTTCTCTATCTTCTCATCGCCTAAGTGGTTCCTGGATGGCTTTGAGCAACTCAAGGCTATTGCCGATGTGGGAATCCGTCAGGAATTTGTGCGTCGCAAGGTTGACCTATTGGAATACGCGCGTAAGAAGACCACGCAAAAAGTGAACCTCTTCGAGAAAGTGCAGATTCCGGGTTATCAGGATGCTATTCGTAAAATCAAACGCTTTATGGAGGATGAGGAGAACCTCAGCAAATCCTCTCAAAAGATTGTTAAGTCTAAGCGCGAACGTGAAGCTATGTTGGCTGAATTAGAAAAGAAAGGAGCTGCACTATGATTACTAAAATGAAGAAATATACCTTCCTCATCATGAGTAGCGCCTATGAGCAGTTCCTACTGACACTACGTGAGGCAGGTGTGGTACATGTTACCCAAAAAGCCAACGGTTTGGCAGACAATGCTGAACTTCAGGCTACTGTGGACCGCGCTGATGAAATCAGACGTCTTCTCAAACAAGGAGCAACCGACCAACTCTTGCGTGACAAAGCCGAGGTGGAAGCTCGCCTTGTAGCTTTGCGTAAGGAGGCTGAACGTGTTGCTTTGTGGGGCAATTTCTCGTCTGAGAAAATTGAACAACTCCGCGAGGCAGGATACGATCTGCATTTCTATACTTGTCCCGAATCTAAGTTCTTAGAAGAGTGGGGTATTGTTGTAGCTCAGCAGAATGGTTCTGTTTATTTTGCTACTGTAGATGCGCTGCCTGAGAATGTAGAATGTTGTCAACCTGTGGTTCTCAATAAGTCTGCTCAGGAATTGGAGAAAGATATTGAGTCCGTCAATGCTTTGTTAGTTGCTGCAAATGCACGTATCGAAGCTTGGCAGTTGGCTAATATGGATGCTCTTGCGAAAGAACTTCAGGAGACGGAGCAGTCTATCGACTTCCAGCGCGTTTCTCTTTCGGGTGATACGGCTGCAGAAGGTGCTCTCACTTTACTGGAAGGATTCTGTCCTGCTGACCAATGTGAGGCATTGAATGCCACTTTGTCACAAACATCGTGTTACTACGAGGCAGAAGATCCTTCTAAGGAAGATAAAACGCCTATCAAACTCCGTAACAACTGGTTCACCCGTATGTTTGAGTGCCTGACCGGTATGTATGGTATGCCTAACTATGGAGAGTTTGATCCTACGCCTATTTTGGGACCGTTCTTCCTCCTTTTCTTTGCACTCTGTATAGGAGATGCAGGTTATGGCTTGCTGCTGATCCTTGTTGGCTATCTTATCTACAAGGGCAAACTCAAAATCGAGATGTTTGACGGTCTCGGAGGCATTATTATGGCACTCGGTGTCGGTTCTACCGTTATCGGCTATATGATGGGTGGTTTCTTTGGTGTTGACTTGTGGGTAGCTTCTTGGATGCCCCAGGGCGCTAAAGCAATCATGTTCAAGACCCTCTTTGGCAACGAGAGCGGTATGATTCCCGTATCTGCTATGGGACAGGACTTTGATGTCATGATGATCTTGGCTCTGGTTATTGGTGTGGTTCATATCTGCTTGGCTATGACGATCAAGTGCATTTGCTCCACCCAACGATTCGGATTCAAGGAGACCATTTCCGCTTGGGGATGGCTTGTGCTCATCGTTGGCGGACTCATCGTCCTGATTCTCTCAGGTATCGGCGTCTTCGGACCTCAGGCTACTTCCATCCTGCTCATTGCTATTGCTGCCGTTTCTGCTTTGGGTATCTTCATTTTCAATACACCCGGTCGCAATCCGCTTATCAATATCGGTGCCGGTCTGTGGGATACGTACGGTATGGCTACCGGCATCCTTGGCGATGTCCTGAGTTACATCCGTCTGTATGCATTGGGCTTGGCAGGTGGTATGCTGGGTATGGCATTCAACAATCTGGGTACCATGGTATTGGGTGAAACTCCTAACGTATGGAGATGGATTGGCTTTATCCTGATTGTCACCTTCGGTCATGTGCTTAACCTGCTGATGGCTTGCTTGGGCGCATTTGTTCACCCATTGCGTCTGACATTCGTGGAGTACTTCAAGAATGCCGGCTACGAAGGCAGCGGTAAACGCTATTCACCTTTCAAGAAATAGCTATAACCCCCTATAGCCCCCTATAGCTTCTATAGCCCCTATAACAACTATAAAAACTAACTAAATAAATCAAACAAACATTATGGAACAATTATTAGGTTATCTTGGACTGGGTCTTATGTTAGGTCTGTCCGGCGTAGGTTCAGCTTACGGAACTACTATCGCTGCTAACGCTGCTGAAGGTGGTTTGAAGAAGAACAAAGAAAAATCATCTGCTTACATGATTCTTTCGGCTCTGCCTGCTACACAGGGTCTTTATGGCTTCGTAGCATTCTTGATGCTGAAAGGTCTCATCGAAACCAATCCTATTCTGTTGTTTGGTATTGGTTTGGGTACCGGTCTTGTATTCCTTCTGTCAGCTATCCGTCAAGGACAAACTGCTGCCAATGGTATCGCTTCTATCGCAGCCGGTAACGACGTTATGACCAACACCATGATCTATTGCGCTCTTCCTGAGTTCTACGCTATCTTGGCATTGGTAGGCGCTTTGATGATTTAATGAGAAATTTCTCATCCCCAGGGAATTTTTTCCAAAGGGTGTAAAGATAAGTGCTGCATTTCGCAGCACTTATTTTTTTTGGGGGGGGCTAATTGCATTTTGTTAGTCTTTTGTGGTAGCAGGTTGTTGTTATGTAGTTCCATTTTTGCTGTGCCTTGGACTCGACAGTCTCTCGACACTCTCTCGACACTCTCTCGACACTCTCTCGACACTTGACTCATTCTCCATTCTCATTTCTCCATTCAGCAACCGTGCATTCTGCATTTTGCATTCTCCATTCTCATTTCTCCATTCTCCATTCTCCACTCACCATTTCGCCCTCTTTGGGGCGATTACATTAGCACCTTACGCGGCTCCCAGTGCCGCATACTACGCAACCCCCATCTTTTTAGATATTTAGCGTTGCTTGCGCCGTCCTGTAGCGCCAGCGTCTCCTCCCCCTTCTGGGGGTCGGGGGGCTCCATTCTCATTTCTCCATTCTCATTTCTCCATTTTGCATTTTGCATTTTGCATTCTGCATTTTGCATTCTCATTTCTCCATTTTCCATTCAAAAAATTTGCATATTCCAAATTTTCTTTGTACCTTTGCAGCCGATTATCAAAAAACACAATAAAAAACGAAACAGGTTCACATGGGAGGGTATTCTGTTGTAATACCGGATGCTATGTCCATAATGTAAAAGTGAGCCGTATGACAGGTTCACAAGATGTTAGAATTAGAATTGGCAAAGGACAGTCAGCAGATTCTTATTAACCAACCCTG